>JAJYDH010000060.1 GCA_021777685.1 Planctomycetota bacterium
ACAGGAGGTAGCCCCAGAAGACGGCCAGGAGCGGGGCGACGATGCCGAACGTCGCCACCTGGCTGGCGTCCAGGCTCCGCATCGCCAGGTTCTGGAACGCCAGGCCGCCGATGCTCACGGCGACGGTCAGGTAGGCCAGGCCGAGCCACGCGGCCGTCGAGACGGCCGCCAGCGGGGGCCAGCCCGGCGCGGTCGCCAGGGCCACGGGCAGGTCCAGGACCGAGCCGACCAGGAACGTCGCCGCCAGCGTGGGCAGGGCCCCGTGACGGTTGATGAGAGGCTTGTTGAACGTCAGATACCCGCCCCAGCTCATCACGGCGGCGACCTCCATCAGGTCGCCCCGGAAGGCGTCTCGGCCGGCGGAGTCGGCGTTCGCCAGGTTCGCCAGGGCGATCAGGACCATCCCCGCCACGCTCGCCGCGACCCCCAGCACCCGCCCGCTCGCCAGCTTCTCCTGCCCCAGCGCCGCGGCCAGCGATAGGACCACCAGCGGGCAGGCCGCGTAGATCAGGCCGATGTGCGAGGCCGGCGCGAGCCTCGCCCCGCCCAGGAAGAACGCCTGGTTGACCGGCACGCAGAGCGCCGCCGCCGCGATCAGCCTCCAGCCGTCCTCGCGGAGCATCCGGCCGAGCAGGCCGCCCCGGCCGACGATCGGCCAGAGGCAGAGCCCCGCCACGCCGAAGCGGATCAGGGGGACCAGGCCCACCGGGACCTCCCGGACGACGATCTTCGCCGCCGGCGCCGTGCTCGAGCCGATCAACACCATCAGGGCCAGGCATCCGAAGGCCCGGAGGCCCGCCCTCGACCGAGCTAAACCATCGACCGCCATCACGATTCCGACCGCCTTCCCGGACGTTTCCCGCCGAACCGACAAGGGCCCCGACCCCGAGGCCCGCGTCATCCTCCCATCCTAGAACCATCGGCAAGCAAAAGGTTCGGATGCCGGCCTCTCGACCCGGCCCGGCCGGGATTTCCCGGCGGCCGCGCCCTTGCACTCGGCGAGGGGCGGGGCTCCAATGAGGGGGCACGTCTGGCCGCTCAAGTCGCCCGCCCGCCGGAAAGGAGTCGCTCGCATGGGGATCGTGGAGAGCTTCGGACACGCCATGATCCAGGCTTTTCTGGAGGACAGCGATCTCCACTACCTCCGCGACCGCGACGGCGACTTCGTCGTGGAATTCGGCTACGATGAGGAGGTCCTCGGCCACCCCCGGTTCATGCTCGTCGCCTCGGGCGACGACCACGAGCAGTACTGCCTCCGGGGCGACACCATGAAGCGCGTCCCCAAGGCCGAGTGGGACCGGCTGATCCGGCTCTGCAACGAGTGGAACGCCCAGTACAAGCTGCCCAAGGTCTACCTCGAGATCGACGACCCCAACGTCTCGGCCACCGGCCGGGTCATCTGCGAACAGTGGACCAACCTCGAGGCCGGCGCCCACCAGGAGCTGATCAACGAGATGACCAGCACCTTCTTCTCCGCCTGCTTCGGCTTCTGGCGATGGCTCGAACGACAGGACGCCCTCCACGCCCTCGGCGACGACGTCGCGGCCGACGAGGTGCCGGAGGAGGATTGATCGCCTCAGCCGGGCCGGCCCTCACTCGGCGGCTTCCGGCGCCCCATCGCATATCGCAAGAAGTCGAAGAGCCCGGCGAACCGGTACGACGGGTCGACGTAATGCTCGATCACATAAAAGGCGAAGTAATAAGCCCTCGCGAATCCCCAGACCGCGAGGGCGAGCAGCATCGCGACCTTCCAGCTCGGGCACTCCGAGATCAGGAGCCCCGAGGCCAGCAGGCCCACCGCCAGCATCAGGCCGCCCTTGAGGTAGAGGAGCCGAGGGCTCCGGATGTCGCCCATCGGGCCCTCCTCCGGCCGGCGGCTTTTATCGACGGGCGGCGATGACCGGCCAGGTGTCCCCTCGGCGGTCGTTGGCCTTCTGGAAGGCCCTCTCCCGTTCGAGGCGGGTCTGCTGGTGGAGGTCGAGATAGAGCTGCCGCTCGGCCTCGGCGAAGGTCTTGCCCCGGCGGCCCATGACGGTCTCGGCCGTGGCGAAGAGCTGGTCGAGCGAGAACCCCGGCGCGACCCGGCCGTACAGGACCGAGCAGAACGACGGGATGTGCTTGGGCAGCAAGAGCCCGGCGGGCAAGACGTTGCACATCACGCCGATGGCCGTGCCCGTGTTCAGCATGCTCCCCAGGCCGGTCCGCGTGTGGTCGCCGACGAAGCAGCCAACCTTCGCCTGGCCGGTGGCGACGGGGTCGCCGGCGATCGGGACGTGGACCTCGCCGTAGTCGTTCCGGAGGTCGCTGTTGGAGGTGATCGCCCCCAGGTTCACCCACTCGCCGACGTAGGCGTGGCCCAGGAACCCCTCGTGGTACTTGTTCGAGAAGCCGTGGACGATGCTCGCCTCGACCTCGCCGCCGATCCGGCAGTTCGGGCCGATCGTGGTCCCGCCCCGGACGTTCGCCCGGAAAAGCTGGGTGTCCCGGCCGATGTAGCAAGGGCCCTCGACCCGCGTGAACGGCTGGACCCACGCCCCGGCGGCGATCGTGATCGGGCCGCTGGTCGTGTCGAAGACCGTGTACGGATCAACCCTCGCCGACTCGTGGATCGAGAGCCGCTCGGACGGCCCGACGATCGCGGCGCTGGCCAGATGCTTGTTGCTCAGGGCGGGCTTGCCCTCGGCCTCGAAGTCGCGGGCCAGGTGATGGGCGTTCCGGGCGACCAGGTCCCACGGCCGGCCGATCCACTCGCCGCCGACCTCCACGCACTCGACCCGGCTCGCCATCTCCTCGAACCAGGCCGAGACCCCGTTGGGATGGAGGGCCACCGCGTCGTCGGGCCCGACCCAGGCGCAGGCCGGCTGCCCCTCGCAGAGGCCGACCCAGGGGCGGCCGTCGGTCGACTCGGGGCCGTCGAAGGGGTCGGGCGGGACCCATCGGCCGTTGGCCACCATCACCGGCCCCCGGGCGAGCCAGTCGGGGTCGTTGACGGTCGTCTGCGGGTCGCGCGAGCGGCGGACGGCGGCCAGGTACGGGCGGACCACCACCGATCGCCGGGCCGGCCCGGGGCCGACCTCGAACGCCCGCGCGAGCTTGGCCCCCAGCGAGTTCGAGCCCAGGAGCAGGTCGAACACCGGCCGGGTCAGGGTCAGGGGTTCGAGGGCGGAGACGGCCTCATCTTCGACCAGGCAGAGTCGCATCGCGGCTTCCTCCTCGCTCCGTCTCGGCGGCCGGCCGAGGCCCGCTATCCGGGCTCGTTGCCGATGATCAGCAATTCTAGGGAGTCGGTCCCGAGGTCAAGGACGGCCACCGACCAGGGGCTCGTCCGGTGGAGCGCCCCCGGGTTGATCCAGCGGGTCGCGCCCCTCCGCTCGTCGGCCGCCCGGTGCGAGTGGCCGAACAGCAAGTAATCGGGAACGGCTTCCAGGAGGCGACGGACCTCCCTCGCCGAGTCGCCGTGAGTCACCGCGATCCGCCGGCCTCCCAGCGCGATCTCGCCCCCGCGGCCCAGGCAGACGCCCCCCGTCCGGCGGATCTCCCGGCCCAGACTCTCTTGATCGAAGTCATTATTACCAAAGACGTAATAGCAAGTCAGGGCGGCGCATTCCAGGACCACCGCCGGGCAGGTCAGGTCGCCGCAGTGGACCAGCGCCTCGGCGCCGGCCCCGATCAGGGCCGCGACCGCCTTCGAGGTCCGCTCCACCTGGTCGTGCGTGTCGGACAGGATTCCGATCTTCATCAAATCAACATCCCCTGATTCGTTCCTCGCGCATTACCCAGACTACCATTTCGATGTTTCGAACCGGAATCGACTGGCCCGACGCAAATTGGAGGGGTAAACTTCAACTGGCTCGTTCGAGGGATCGGCCCGATCGACCGCGACCCGGCTCCCGGGGCGGCGAGAAAGGGCACCCTTGGGCGACCCCGATCGTCCCTGAGCGGGACTTTCGGGCGGCCGGCCGAGAGGTAACGGTCGGCCGCGGGATGGAGTCCCCAATCGGCCCGCTTCGGCGGGCCCTCGGACCTCATCCCACGGTTCTACCCGCGTCGCGCGGGGAGGTGCCCCATGTCCGTGGCGATCAAGTTCGAACGTCTCATCCCCTCGGCCATCTCCGAGCCGACCACGTCCACCTACCGCCCTCGCCACGCCGAGGCCCCCGACTGCGGCGGCCACGCCTGCGAGGCCCCCGAATCGTACCACGGCCGGGCCGCCGAGGCCCCCGATGCCGGCTATGGGCGCTCTCAATACATGGAGGACCAATTCACGCATGGCCGAAGCCAGAGCTGAGCGGTCGGGCCAGGATCTGCTCCTGGGACACCGAAGGCCCGACCGCACCGTTCTTCCGGCCCCTCTTCTGTCGGCCCGCCCTCTCCCCGGGCCCCTCGGAACCTGAGGCTGGATTGACGATCCAACCGGACGCCCCCGGCGACCCCCATGCGGGCCGTCGGGGGCGTCCGGCGCCTTTTCCGGCGACGACAATCCCCCGCAACCGCCTTCCAGATCACGTTTTCCGAAGATCCCCTGCGGACCCCGCCCGCCCGAAGCCCGGCTCAAGAAGTCGAAGCCAACCATCCCGGGTTCGAGGACCGACCCTGGGCATCGGCCTTCGAAAATCCGAACCCAATGGCCGGGTGCCCTCCCCAGAACTCGAACCCAACGGCCCGAACGTCGGGCGTTCCCATTCAAAGCCAATCGGATCGACGCCCGACCCGCCCTCGCCCGAGGCCGGGAACTCGAAGCCAACGGGGCCATCGTCGAGGAACGCGAAGCCAACGCCATGACCCTCCCGGAAAAACTCAAAGCCAACGGGACAATCCCCGACGAGCCGGCCGCCACGGCTCGCCCCGAGTCTTTATTATCGTGAAATCGCCGGGCGATTAACCGGGTTTCCGGCAGGTCCACGCCCCGCCGACCGGCCGTCCTCAACCGGCCCGACGGTGGTCCTCGCCCGACTTGGCCGGACAAAGCTGTGTCTCGGGGTCGCCGGGAGCCCGAAAAAGGGGGGCGGAAGGCCCCGATTTCGGCCGAAATGGGGTCGGAATCGACCAAAACCGGGCCCAAATCCCCGGCCCAAATCCCGCTTTGCACGACAAACCGCAAGTAGGCGACGGGCACGTCCGTCGCCAAAATTTCGCCGAAGCGCCCATCCCGCCCTGTTATTCAACTGGCCGCATTTCCCCCCTCGCCCCGCATCTCGGTCATCCGTCGGATTTTCCCTTTTCTGCGCATTGCAGCGATTTCGCCCCGACGGCGGATTTCCTCTTGCCGAGGACCAGGATCACCCGGATGACCAGGCCGAGGACGAGGGCGGCGACCAGGAGGATGCCGCCGGTCACGACGGTGGCGATGAACCCGCCCGCCTCGCCGTTCAGATCACCCTCGATGCCCGGCTTGCTCGACTGGCCGACGGCCCCGGCGGCCGTGACGCCGAAAATGCCGGAGATCATCTGGAGGAAGGGGACGGCCTGAGAAGCGGCCACGACCCAGCCGCCATACACCACCGTCATCAGGACCCGGCGAGACTTCAGGGCGACGAGACATCCCGCCCCGAAGTAGCAAAGGATGCCCGCCAACATCCCGGCCCGCCCCGACTGGCGGGTGATCGACCAGGCGAACTGGAGCGGCATGATGAGGTTCGCCAGGAATACGGCCGCCCAGGCGGCGAGCGTGAATCCGACCCGGCCGCCGATCGGTTCGCCTCCGGCCGCCTTTTTTCACGGCGTGACCGGCAAAATAGGGGTCATCAGGCAGCGCCATGTCGTGAGCACCTCATCGGACAGGAGGGCGACTCGAACACGAGCCCCATCGTAGGGGCCACGGGCGAGCTTTGCAACGCCAAGCTCGCATGACGCGGAATTCCACCGTCCCGGCGACGGGACGATCGGGCGAGCTTTGCCGCGGCTCGGCCATTGATCGGTCTGCCGGAGGCTCGCTCCGCTCGCCGGGAGAGCCGCGAAACGCCGCCGAGGCCAGGAGCGGTTGGCGCACTCCGGCCCTGGAATGACCCCGCCTCCGAGGACCGACCAGGAGGATTGCCAAGGATCGTCGATTCAATAACGTCCCGTCTTCACGGCGAACTCCTTGGAGTGCGGGAGCTTGCTCCCGCCTTCACGGTGGGAGCTCGCTCCCGGATCTGTCGGACGTCCGCGGCCGGGAGCAAGCTCCCGGGGACAAAGCGGGAGCAAGCTCCCGCACTCCAAAACAGGAAGTGGGAAAGGTGGGTGGTGCCCACCCTACATAAACCCTTTGGCTGCAATCTCGTAGGGTGGGCACTGCCCACCTTGACAGGACACCAAATTAGTGGGAAAGGTGAGCGGCGCCAACCATACATACAACTACATAAACTTGTTCACCCCTCGGATCATCGATCCTTCGCGGCCGTCCGGTAGTCGTCGAGGATAGCCTCGGCGACTCGATCGGCCATCACGTCGTTCCCGGCCTGGTAGAAGTGGCAGATGTCGCAGTAGACGGGCTCGGCATGGCCGTCGAACATCCGCGTCAGGTCGGTGAACCTCTCCCCCCTGGCCTTGAGGTCGCGGCCCTCCCGGATCATCAGGGGATACCCATCCCTGATCCCCGGCCGGTACATCTCGTCGCGGTGGTCCGCCATGAACCGCTCGTCCGCCGTCAGGGGCTTCGAGCCGGAGAGGACCAGATTCGGCTGGAGGAAATGAAAATAGCGGATACCGTTCGCGGCACAGAGCTTATCAAGCTGGATCGAGCTGTTCTTCCAGATCGAGACGAGTTGCTGATAGAGTTCCGCGCGTGACGTGAACGTCGCGCCCGGCCCTTCCACGGCGTAGTTCGGGGTCGAGGGAGCGTCCTTGCGATACTCATCCTGAAGTTCGATCATCCGGATCTCGGCCCTCGAGTCGAAGATCCACCAGAGGAGGTTGCAGAGCGGCGAATACCTCCAGGGGAGGCGAGAATAGCCGCGGGCCATGTCCTCGCGGGTCTCCACCTGATGCTCCAGGCGGCCCACATACCGGGCGACCCGGGGCCCGGACGTCGAGACCCGCGAATGCCAGCTCCTCGGGAACGCCGGGAAGACGCGGTTCCCGAGGTTCTCGGCCTCGTAGAGGACGGCGTCGTTGAACCCGTCGATATTCACGATCACGTCGAATTCGGCGCCGAGTGTCAGCAGGTAATTGAGCGTCATGAGCTGCTGGGGCTGCTTGTAGCCGGAGACGGCGATGTCGACGAAGACGATCTCCTTCCCCGCGAAAGCCGGGGCCTTGCTCAAGGCTTCCCCGAGCCTCTTGGTGCCATCCAGGTAGAATCCGCAGGCGACCGAACCGCCCATGATGCCGACGATAACCTTGCCCGGCGAGCGGGATTGGATGGGAGATTTCTCGTCCACGTACCCGTAACGACTCACGACGCAATCGTGCAACTTGCCGTCGGTGCCGCCGCAGGCCCCCTTCGGCGGCACCTCCGTGTACCCGACGAACGGGTGGACCTGCAGGACCAAGCTTTCCCTCGTCGCGAGCTTGTGGAGCAGGTCGGAGCGCTCGCGCCCGATCGAGTCCATCCAGTCGATCCGGCCGGAATAGACCCCGTAGATCACGAAGACGAGTAGCTCCGTGACCAGGTACAAGAGGAGGAGATATGTCGCGGAAAACAGGAGGCGCCTGGGACGGCCGATGTGGCGTCGTGTCCTGTTCGATGCCTCGGCCGTCGGTCGATCGGTCATGCCTGGCCCCCGGAATCCCGAGCAGCTTCTCGAATCTGGATGAAGTCGTCGAAGACTCGGCATTCTAGCAGACGCGGCACCGATCGCGAGGGTTGGAAAAAGTGAGGGGTGCCCTCTCGAATCTGGACGGGGCCGGGAGCGTGGGAACGAGGGGGGCGCTCGACGTGCTCGCGGGCGGCGGCGATTGGGACGAGGGGATGTACTGGATCGGGGCGATCGACGACTTCTGCCGGTCGAAGTCGACCCGCTGCCTGATGGTCCCGGCGCCGTTCGAATCGCAGGTCGTGGTCCGGGGGAACCAGGGACATTTCCCCGGGAAGCTCTCCGACCTCCGGCCGGACTCGCCGATGTTCCTCCTCAACCCGGTCGAAGCGTTCGTCGACGAGCATCTCCGCCTGGTCGACGAGGCGACGGCGCTCGGCCGGCGGCCGGCGACCAGCCCGCTGTTCAACGGCCACCTGAGCGACGGCCACTTCTCGGCCAGGGGGGCGGCCCTCTGGGCCCGAGAGGTAGGACGCCGGGTCGTCCGGCTGTTCAAGCCCTCGATGAGGCCGGGCGACGGCGGGGAGAGATGACGCAAGTCCGAAGACCGACCGGGCCGCGACTGTCCTCTCGTCGTTTCGTAGGGTCGGGCTTGCCCTGATGCCCGGGCCGCTCGTCGGCAGTCGGAATACCAAATTAAAATTGATGGACTACTACAAGAGGGGACTTTGCAATCCTCCTGGCGAATTGACGGCTTGACTTGATCCAGATCTCATGGCACTTTAGACAAGTCGAGTCGGCTGATGATCGGCCCACTCATTCGGTCAAGCAGGCCCCGCCGTGCATGTCATGCACGGCGGGGCTTTTTTTTGTCATCCCGAACCGGAGAGGAGATCGCGACGATGGCCGTTATGACAGCGACGCCCGGACGCACCGCGACGGAAGTGGCCCCTCGGGGCATCTGCCGGCGAACGGGGTATTACTTCAAGGTCACGCCCCGCCCCGTGGGCCGGCATTTCTGGGTGGGGGCCTTTGCCGATCACAACTCGGCGAACGAGGCAAGGCGGAAGGATTACCCCTGGCCCCGCTATGAGACCGACGAGCCCTGGTATTTCACCGACGGGTGCGGCGTGTCCTGATCGGATAAGGCCCCGGGCCCGGTTGGGACGGCGTCGGGGAGGGAAATGGCCGAGAGAAGGGGACGTTTCTCACCATTCTTGATAAGGCTAGGAGTTACGCAGTTGACAATTGGTCCAGGCCGGCAGGCTTTGGATTGGTCAATTCTGGTAGGGTGGGCACCGCCCACCACGATCGAGGAAGCATGGTGGGCGGTGCCCATCCTACCAGAATTGCCCGTCTTTCCGATTCGAGATAGCTCTGAACCGTCAATTGCGTAACTCCTAAAGGCATCCTAGGTTTCCCCAATCCCAGCCAATCAGGACGTCCCCTTTCCGTTCCCCGAGCCAGGAAAGTCCCGATGGTCGGCATCGACCCTGTCTTCGGGGCGATGTTACAGTGGACGGCAGGAGGACCATCAAGACCATGACCGTCCATTTGTCCAAAGACCTGGAAAGATTCATCATCTCGCTGGTCGATCGCGGGCGATTTGCTTCGGTCGACGAGGCGATGGCCGCCGCCGCCCACATGCTCCTCGGCCATCAGGGACCGGCCTGCATGTCGGCGACCGAGGCCGACATTCATCGGCACATGCTCGAAATCGGCCTGTTGAGCCGCCTGCCCGAGACCGCCGCCGACCACGACAATCCGAACGACCAGCCCATCGCCATCGAGGGCGAACCCCTCTCGGAAACCGTCATCCGCGAGCGCCGCTGAGATGGCGGTCTTCTTCTTCGACACCAGCGGCATCGTCAAGCGTCACGTCTCCGAGGCTGGCAATGCCCGGGTCCGCTCCCTGACCCGGGCCAAGGCGGGCCACACGCTCTATCTCACCAGCATCACCGCCGTCGAGATGACTTCGGCGATCACCCGGCGGCAGCGAACCGGCAGTGTTGGTAGCTGGTAGGCTGGGTCGAGACCCAGCGATTCCCCGAAGCCGGGTCTCGACCCAACCTACCCAACTCCATTTTCCTTTTTCTTCCTCCTGCTGCACCTCTTTGACCAATTTTATGGATTGGGCGAACATTTTCGCTTGGATTACCGATTGGTTAGAAGGCACAGCGAGATCGACCTAATCTCTTTTCAAGAAACAGGTTAAGTCTGATTAATTTCTGCGCGGTGCTAATCCAGAATTAATCTAAGAATCCGCCTTAAGTCGGTATCGAGGTTTATTAGTAGGGCCAAATTTTTCAAGAAACCCACTTTCACCGCTGTACTTCGCCAAAAGTCGTGACGATTCGACTTTTGCTGAACCAGATCCTCCCAACCCGAGTAATTCGCGAAGTTCCGAATTGTTTATCGAGCCATGATCTTGAACATAGTTTCTAATCGCCTCTTTATCGCGGTCCGGATCGATGCTTCTTGCGTGAGTGTAGATCGCTCGACCAACGAGGTCCCTAGCCACTCCTCTTGTCAAATGATATTTGGCCGGCTTCGACCGTCCAACTCTTTCCAAGATGGACAGAGGCGGCATTGAATGGCTTTCCAAAATATCTAGCGCTTCTCGCTGCGACGTCTGCAGTAAATTTGTCGCTTCAGGAGTCGCAATATATTGGTGGTTTTGCATATAGGTCAAAATAAGCAGACTGTCCAGCCAAAGGTCGCGACCTTCCTTGCTCCACTTAGCAACGAGCTTGGCCATTCTTTCGTCGACCGATCCGTCGAACAACCTGAGCGTGACTCGCTCCCCGTTCGATTCATATTCAGGAATTCGTTTTCCATAGCGAAGCATGGGTATGAAGATCCGACTGCGCCCCATACCGGCTCTTTCGACAAGTCGAAGCTTTTCGAAAGCCTCGGCCAGTCGCCGATTGCGAGCGAATGGCTCTTGACGAAGAATATTGCTTGGAGTGATCCCCCCGAGAAATCCCCCTGGGCTTGTCACGGCGAGTTGAGTATTTGCGTGTCGAATCAACACCTCATTAGGTGACAAATAATCTCGGTGTGTCAAGGCATTGAGGACCGCTTCACGGACAACATCCACCGGGAAAGCTGGGATGCGGATTTTTGTAAAGCCAAAAGACAATTCGTATTCGGGGTTTGTCGGCCCCTCAAAAACGGCCTCCAACCGCTCGATAATTGCCAAAAGACCGTCAGTCCAACTCGCATTGCGTGCCGCCTGCATAGGCGAAGACAGATGCACATAATGAACTTGATGTTGGGGCATTATCTCTCTGATAATATCTTGGCGACCAAACAAAAGAAGTCCCGCATTGGTCACCCTCCCGGTGGAAACTACACCTAAGCTTTCCAAGAATTTTTGGTCGCTTATCTGCGCACTCAACAGTGGCGAGTCCGGCTGATAGCGGCGGAGGAAATTTCTCCCGCGAGCGATCTCGACTGCATCGAGTTCGGCAAAGGTTACATTTTGGGCAGGTTCGGCACTCCAATCAACCACACCGCTTCGGACTTGCATGCGGGCAAATTCGGTAGGATCGAGTGGCATACAGGACTTGGCCACGCGAACTTTGAATAGCCCGGCCGATGTCCCATATGGCGGGTCGTTGCCCTTGAGTACTCGAACGACCAACAATTTGCCCGTCCCTTCCGGAACGTTCAACTCAGCCAACTCTGCATGAATATGGGGCCGGGTATCGTTGAAGATTGCCTGTTTCCACTGATCAAGACAGAAATGACCAACTCCTTGAACCGCATTGCCACGTCCAATTACCTTATCGTTGATCCCGAAAACCAAGGCTCCCCCTTTAGAATTCGCGAAACAAACCGCATATTCAACGGCGACTTTCAAACTATTCTTCGAGTTTTCCCAAAGCTTAAAATCGAGAAGATCGCTCTCTAACGAATCGGCTGGGATCGTCTCCAACCGATCGAGCATGGCCAAAATTTCATCATTGTCAGGGATCGTCACGCCAGGCCCTCCAGCGAATCTCGGCAGCGTATTCTATCCGCGAACTTCAGAAACAGCTACGAACCCCGGCAGGATATGGGCGTAGGCCCAGACGATCGCCCCGACCAGCAGGGCCAGCGCGATGCTGTGGCCGATCACGGCCCGGAGGATCTCCCCCTCCTTGCCGTCCTCGCCGGTTGCGGCGGCGGCGACGACGATCGACTGGGCGTCGATCATCTTGCCCATCACCCCGCCCGTCGTGTTGGCCGAGGCCATCAGGACCGGCGAGAGCCCCAGCTTCTCGGCCGTCACCCGCTGGAGGTTGCCGAATAAGACGTTGCTCGACGTGTCCGATCCCGTCAACGCAACCCCCAGCCACCCCAGCAGCGTCCCGAACACGGGATAGAGCAGCGGGCCGGTCCGGGTGAACGCCAGGCCGAGGACCACGTCCATCCCCGACGCCTTGGTCACGAACCCCAGCGCCAGCATCCCCAGGATCGCGGCGATCGCAGGGACCAGCCGGAGGACCGTCGCCCCCAGCATTTTTGCCAGCCGGATCGGGCTCACTCCCAGCAGGAGGCCGCTGACGACCGCCGCGAGGAAGACCGCCGTGCCGGTCGAGGAGATCGGCACGATGTCGGCCTCGGCCTTCTCCCTGTCCTTGTCGGTCGGCTCGGCGTGGCCGGTGACGGCCTGCCCCCTGGCGATCCGCTCGTGGAGCCCGTAGACCTTCCACTTCGTCGAGGTCCAGGCGTCCATCGGCCTCTTGACCGCCGGTATGCCCCAGACCAGGACGGTCACGGTCAGGAGGGCGAACGGCATCCAGGCCCGCGCGACCTGGCCCGGCCTCAGGGCCGGCACGGGCTCGGCGAGGTCCGACCTCGCGAGCCGGTCCCCTTCCCCGTCGTGCTCGAACCGCCACTCGTCCTTCGGCTTCCAGAACCGGAGGACGGCCACGCCCGCCAGCAGGCTGGCGATCGACGAGGCGAGGTCGACCAGTTCGAAGCCGACGAGGTTCGACCAGAGGAACTGGGTCCCGGCGAAGGCCCCGCCCACCGTGAGGAGCGCCGGCCAGACCTGGAAGGTCTCCCGCCAGGGGACCATCGACCGGACCAGCCAGAACGGCAGGATCAGGGCGAGCGGCGGCAAGATCCGCCCCGAGGTCATGCTCAGGGCCTCGACATCGAGCCCGGTCACGCCGGCCAGGGTCCGGATCGGCGTGCCGATCGCCCCCCAGGCCACCGGCGCCGTGTTGGCGATCAGGCAGAGCAACGCCGCCTGGAACGGTTTGAAGCCCAGGCCCACCAGGAACGCCGCCGAGATCGCCACCGGGGCGCCAAATCCCGCCGCTCCCTCCAGGAACGCCCCGAACGAGAAGGCCACCAGGACCGCCTGGATTCGCCGGTCGCCCGAGAGTCGCGCGATCGACGCCTTCATCACGTCGAACTGGCCGGTCGCCACCGCGATATCATAGAGGAAGACCGCCGCGACGATCAGCCAGACGATCCGGAAGGCGGCGAAGATCAGCCCGTGCCCGGCCGCCGCGATCGCCAGGCCCGTCGGCATGTGAAAGACGCCGATCGCCGCGCCCATCGCCGCCGCCAGACCCGCCAGCGCCGCGACCCAGGCCGACGCCCGGCCCGAGGCCAGCAACCCCAGCAGCACGATCACCGGCACCGCCGCCACCAGCGTCGAGAGCGGCCAGCTCCCCAGCGGGTCGTAGTTCTGAATCCACACAGCAGCACTCCGGGGACGCAGGACTCAGGGGCTTCCGCGTGGAATCGTCCGGGATGGATGGTAAGATGTCGGTCGTGACTTCGACCGGATCGCGACTCCCAACCGGTCGTGATGACAGCCTAAGCGATCGGACTTCCCCGGGCGAGAGGGTGTGTCCCCAAGTCCTGAGTCCCGAGTCGTTTGGTCGGCCGGGCCCTTGACCGGGGGTGGGGCCGGGGTTAACCTGTGAAGACGCCCGGTGCGTCATGCACGGACCGGCGGGGCTGTACTGGCAAGGAGCGGACGGGTGCAAATCGAGATCTCAACCCGCCACGGGAACCTGCAACCGGGGCAATCTCAGTATCTCCACGACAAGGCCGACAAGCTGGTCAAGTACTTCGACCGGCTGATGTCGGTCGAGGTGGCCGTCGACCACGGCAAGCACTCGTGGCTGGTGGAGATCCGGGCCTCGGCCGAGCACAAGCACGACTTCTTCGCCAAGGAAGAGGGGCCGACCCCCGAGGCGGCGATGGACAGTTGCGTCCACAAGGTGGAAGAGCAGCTCCGCCGCTACAAGGACAAGGTCCAGCACCACAAGGGCGAGACGTCGCTGGGCGGGGAGCCGGAGTGACGCCTTTCACCCTTCCGCCGGCCCCGACCGCCCCCCGGGCCGCATCAAGGTTCGCCGCGCCGGAAGGCCGCCCGGCCGATCCCGGCCGTCGGCCCCGGCGCACCGCCCGGGAGGCCCGGCTGGCGGGCCCGGCGGCACGACGATGGAGGGCCGGATGAAGCTTTCGGATTTCGTGGTCAGCGAGGCCATCCTGGTCGACCTCCAGGCGACCGGCAAGGAAGAGGCGATCCGCGAGATCGTCCGGAGCCTCGGCGCCGCCGGCCAGGTCGCCGAGGGGGACATGGAGGGCGTGATCCGCGCCATCCTCGGCCGCGAGGAGCTGGGCTCGACCGGGATCGGCCAGGGTGTGGCGGTGCCTCACACCCGGCACCCGACGGTCAATCGGCTGGTGGGGACGGTGGCCCTGTCGCGCCGGGGGGTCGACTTCGCGGCCCTCGACGGCGACCCCGTGGATATCTTCTTCCTGCTGATCTCGCCGCCGAATCAGCCGGGGGACCACCTCCGGGCGCTGGAGAACATCTCGCGGCACCTGAAGGATGAGCGGTTCGTCAGCTTCCTCCGGCAGGCCAAGAGCCGGGAGTCCGTCGTCGAGTTGCTGGAGGAGGCCGACCAGGCCGCCTCCTGAGCTGATCGGGAGCGATCTGGCCCCTCGACCCGTCCGTCGCGCCCGCCGCCGTCGTCCGGCGACGGGCCGTGGAGAAGCCCCCGGGCTCCCGGGGCCCGCGGTGAGCGACCCCCGGCCCGGCCCGGGGCGATCCGGCCCGGAGGCCCCGCCGACCGCCCCTCGTCCTCTGGCCGACCGAGCCGCCGATGAGCCAAGACCTCCAGGTCGCCCGCCGCCAGGTCGAGATCCTCAACGCCCTGGGGCTCCATCTCCGGCCGGCCGACAAGTTCGTCCGCCTGGCCCACCGGTTCCAGTCCGAGATCCGCGTCAACCACGAGGGGCATGAGATCAACGGCAAGAGCATCCTCGACCTGACGACGCTGGCCGCCGAGTGCGGCACGATGCTTGTCCTTGAGGCGCGCGGCCCCGATGCCGAGGCGGCGGTCGAGGCGCTGGCCGAGCTGGTCCTCGCGCGATTCCACGAGACCGAGGAGGGGCACGACAAGGACCCCGCCCGATGACGCCGACGGCGGCCGTCGGGGCCCGTCGACGGGCCCGAGGGCGCCGGACCCCCGGCCGGACGGCCCGGGGCGCGAATCGGCCGGGACCACCCAAGTCGAAGACGATGCACACCCTGCGCGGGATCGCCGTCAGCCCTGGCATCGCCATCGGTCCGGTCCGGGTCCTCGACCCGCGCGGGCTCCGGCCCCCGCTCCGCGCCGTCTCCGCCGAGGCGGTCCCCGCCGAGTACGACCGGCTCGACCGCGCCCTCGAATCGGCCCGGTCCGAGGCCGAGGCGGCCGAGGCCGAGGCCCGCGACCGGATCGGCCCGCAGTACGCCGACATCCTCGGGGCCCACGCCCGGATGATCGACGACCCCACCCTCCGCCGCGACGCCCGCGAGCGGATCGGCCGCGACCTGGTCAGCGCCGAGCACGCGGTCTCCGAGGTCCTCGAAGGGCACGCCGCCCGGCTCGCCGGCATGGCCGACACCCACCTGGCCGCCCGGGCCGCCGACGTCCGCGACATCCAGCGGCGCATCCTCGCCCAGTTCCTCGGCCCGGGGACCGCCCCGGCCCCCGGCGACACCGACGGCCCGATCGTCGTCCTGGCCCACGACCTCTCCCCGAGCGAGACCGCCGGGCTCGACCCGGCCCGCGTGCTCGGCTTCGCCACCGAGAGCGGCGGCCTGGCCAGCCACACCGCCATCGTCGCCGCGGCGCTGGAGATCCCCGCCGTCGTCGGCCTGGGCCGGGCGCTGGACCTGGCCCGGCTCAGCCGATCCGCGATCGTCGACGGCGACGAGGGGCTGGTCGTCCTCGACCCCGACCCCCCGACCCTCGACCGCTACCGCCGGGCCTCGGTCGAGCGCACCGCCCGGTTCGAGGGGCTGGCCGACCTGGCCCACCTCCCCGCCGAGACCCTCGACGGCCGCGCCGTCAGGCTCTGGGGCAACATCGAGTTCCCCGCCGAGGTCGACCCCTGCCTCGACCGGGGCGCCACCGGGATCGGGCTCTACCGGACCGAGTTCCTCTTCCTCAACGTCGACCGGCCGCCGACCGAGGACGAGCAGTTCGCCGCCTACGAGGCGGTCGTCCGCTCGGCCGGGGGCCGCCCGGTCACGTTCCGGACGCTCGACCTGGGGGCCGACAAGCTCGTCTCGTACCGGAACGGCCACCCGCCCGAGCCCAACCCGGCGCTGGGGCTCCGGAGCCTCCGGCTCTCGCTCCGCGACCCGGACCTGTTCCGGACGCAGCTCCGGGCGATCCTCCGGGCCTCGGCCCTGGGGGACGTCCGGGTGATGTTCCCGCTGGTCTCCACGATCTCCGAGTTCCGCCAGGCCCGCGCGATCCTCCGGGCCGTCGCCGGAGAGCTGGCCGCCGAGGGGGTCGCCGTGCCCGCCGGGTTGCCCGTCGGCGTGATGGTCGAGGTGCCCGCCGCGGCGGTCATGGCCGACCAGCTCGCCAAGGAGGTGGACTTCTTCTCGATCGGCACCAACGACCTGATCCAGTACACCCTGGCCGTCGACCGGACCAACGAGACGGTCGCCGGGCTCTACAGCGCGGCCGACCCGTCGGTGCTCCGGCTGATCGCCCTGGTGGTCGCCGCCGCCGAGCCCCGGGGGCTGGACGTGACCGTCTGCGGGGCGATGGGCGGCGAGCCGCTCTATGCCCCCCTGCTGCTGGGCCTGGGCATCCGCTGCCTGAGCATGGCGCCGCACCAGCTCCCCGAGATCAAGCGGGTCATCCGCGCGATCCGGGACGACCGGGCCCGGGCGCTGGCCGCCGAGGTCCTGGGGCTGGAGGGCGCCCCGGAGGTGGCCGAGAGGCTCCGCGAGGCCCTGATCGAGGCCTTCCCCGAGGCGGCGGCGCACGCCCTCCCCGGAGGCCCCCACGATTCCCGAGGTTGACCCCTCGACCCGGGCGTCCCCGCCGGGGACAATGCTCGGGTCGGAGGCCCCCCGGCCCGTCGCCGGGGGCACCGCCGGACGACGCCGGCGAATGGACACTGGAAGCCTCGACCCCGTACACCCCCCCGCCCGTCGGCCGCCCGCGACCCCATCGCGACCGGCCGGGCCCGACCGGCGGACCATGAGCGAGCCCCTTCGCAAGGGCCCGGACCTTCGGCCAACGATGCCCTCCCCCAAGGTGCGCCTCCGGTTCGCCAAGCGCGGCGACCTTCGACTGGTCAGCCATCACGACCTGATGCGCTGCCTGGAACGGATGGCTCGCCGGGCCGAATTGCCCCTGGCGCAGAGCCAGGGATTCAACCCCCGCCCCAAGATCGCCTTCACGCTGGCGCTCGCCCTGGGGATCGAGGGGCACCACGAAGTCGTCGAGATGGAGCTCGCCGAGCCGATGGAGCCGCCCGAGGTGCTCCGCCGCCTGGCCGCCGTCTCACCGGCGGGCCTCGACTGGCTCGACGCCGAGGACCCCGGCCCCGGCCGCCCGGCGCAGGCCGGGTCGGTCTGCTACTCCCTGCCCATCCCCGCCGATCGCCGCGACGGTGCCCGCTCCGCCCTGGCCGACTTCCAGGCCCGGGAGGGCTGGCCCTACACCCGGCACCGGCCCGACCGCACCGTCGAGATCGACCTGCGGCCGTTCCTGCTCGAAGCGAATCTCGAACCCGACGGGACCCTCCGGTTCCGCCTGAAGATGTCCCCGAGCGGTTCCGCCCGGCCCGAGGAGCTGATCGAAGCCCTCGGCCTGCGCGACCTCCTGGGACGGGGGGCCGTCCTGGCTCGCACCGATGTGGAGCTGGCCCCTTGATCGAACAGTCCGGGCCCTCCTCGACCCCGCGCCTCGCCCGGCCGGCCGCCCTCCCCGGCGGCCCGACCGGGGCCCGCGCCCGGACCCGTCGAGGGCCCGTTAACAAACCATCGCCACCGTGATCGCGCCAGAAAGACCGACCGCATGAAGAAAGAAATGCTGATCAACGTGCTCCAGCCCGAGGAGTGCCGAATCGCCATCGTCGAGGACGGCATCCTGGAGGAGCTTTACGTCGAGCGGACCAGCCACGAGAGCTACACGGGCAACATCTATAAAGGGCGGGTCGTCAACCTCGAGCCGGCCATCCAGGCCGCGTTCGTCGACTTCTCGGTCGGCCGCAACGGCTTCCTGCACGTCTCCGACGTCGAGCCGCAATATTACCGCCGGCACCTGGCCGACGACGCCGAGCCGACCCCCCGCGACCGCGACCGCGAGCGCCCCGGGCCCGCCCCCGACCGGGACCCCCGGCCCCGCGACGACCGGCGGCGCCCCCGGGGGGCCGCCGAGGAGCGCG
>JAJYDH010000584.1 GCA_021777685.1 Planctomycetota bacterium
GCCGAGAAGAAGGGCGTCACCCTCTGCCTGGAGATGCTCAACAGCCGCGACCCGGTGAGCATGAAGGGGCACCCCGGCTACCAGGGCGACCACACCGACTATTGCGTGGACATCATCAACCGGGTCGGCTCGCCCAACCTGAAACTGCTGTTCGACATCTACCACGTCCAGATCATGGACGGCGACATTATCCGCCGGATTCGCGGGCTGAAGGACACGATCGGCCACGTCCACACCGCCGGCAACCCCGGCCGGGGCGAACTCGACGACCGGCAGGAGATCGCCTACAAGGCGATCATGGAAGCCCTCGTCGAGATCGGCTACACCGGCTACGTCGGCCAGGAATTCATCCCGACCCGCGACCCGTTGGCGGGCCTCCGCCAGGCCGTGACGCTCTGTGATGTTTGATTAAATATATCAACAGGATTGAGGGGTGATCCGCCAGGATAGCTCCTCGAACGAGTCCGGGTCGAGCCGCCAGACCCGGACCTCCGGTTTCTCCCCGAGCAGCGAGACGATGATCCGGGGAAGATCCCCGTAATGGTTCTCGGCAAGGTCGGTCTTGCTGGGGATGGCCGCCCATCGGGGATGGGAATGGTAAATCGCCAGGATCTCCGCCTTGCGGGCGCGGAGGGCCTGGACCGCCTCGATCAGGTCGCGAGGGTCCGCGTCGTAGCGGACCTCGCTCGCCGAGGCGTTCTTCAAGGGGTGGATCGACGAGACGAACGGCGGGAATCCGCCGAGGAGGCCGCAGGCTTCCAGAGGGGCCTCGCGGACGCAATGGGCGACCATCGCGTCGTGGACCTCGGCGGGGATGACGAGAGATCGAATGTCGATGGGACGCATCAAATAATGCAGGGTGGTGTCGGGCGCGGCGAGGCCCACCATCCGCCCGATGGTGGGCTTCCAGGGATCGAATCGCGGGCCTTATTCGGGGAACAGCGGCGTCGAGAGGTAGCGCTCGCCAAGGTCTGGCAGGATGACGACGATGAGCTTGCCGGCGTTCTCGGGCCGCCTGGCGACCTGGATGGCGCCGGTGGCGGCGGCGCCGCAGGAGATCCCGCAGAGCATCCCCTCCTCGCGGGCGAGGCGGCGGGTCATTTCGAACGACTCGTCGTCGCGGACCTGGACGACCTCGTCGATGACCTCGACGTTGAGGATGTCGGGGATGAAGCCGGCGCCGATGCCCTGGATCGCGTGGCGGCCGGGCTTGATGGGCTCGTGGTTCATCCGCTGGGTGAGGATCGGCGAGTTCGCGGGCTCGACGGCGACGACCTTGAGGCCGGGCTTCCTGGCCTTGAGGACCTCGCCGCAGCCGGTGATCGTCCCGCCGGTGCCGACCCCGGCGACCAGGATGTCGACCTGGCCTTCGGTGTCGCGCCAGATCTCCTCGGCGGTGGTCTTCCGGTGGATCTCGGGGTTGGCGGGGTTCTTGAACTGCTGGGGCATGAAGGCGTGCGGGGTGTTCTTGACGATCTCCTCGGCCTTGCGGACCGCGCCCGGCATCCCCTCGGCGGCGGGGGTCAGGACGATCTCGGCGCCGAAGGCTTTCAGGAGCCGCCGGCGTTCCATGCTCATGCTCTCGGGCATCGTCACCATCAGCCGGTAGCCGCGGGCGGCGCAGGTGAAGGCCAGGGCGATGCCGGTGTTGCCGCTGGTGGGCTCGACGATGACCGTGTCGGGCGTGATCTTGCCGGCGGCCTCGGCGGCGTCGATCATCGCGACGCCGATCCGGTCCTTGACCGACCAGAGCGGGTTGAAGTTCTCGAGCTTGGCGACGACCTCGCCCTCGCAGCCGGCGGTCACTCGCCTCAGGCGGATCAGCGGCGTGTTGCCGATCGTCTGGGTGATGTCGTCGTAGATCCTCGCCCGCGTCCGTTCGGCTGTCGCCATCCCCACACCTCCCGCCAGGCCCGGAAAACCCCATCGGATCAGGACTTGCCCCGCGTCCTGATGATAATGGCCGGGTCGGTAGAGGACAAGCCGACTCGCCACCCGGCGGATGTTTGCACCTTGTCGAACCGGATGCTAGGCTGTGCACTTCCCTCTCAAGGATAATGGGTAAGGCATCCTGATCCTCCTCCGAATGTCCCAGGGAGCGTTGACGATGATGACCAAGATCTGGACCGTGGCCGCGCTGTTCGGCCTGGGCGTCGTCCTGTCCGGCCCGATCGCCCGCGCCGCCGACGGGCCGCTGAAGGTGGGCGACAAGGCCCCCGACTTCACCCTCAAGGCGTCCGACGGCAAGACCTACAGCCTGTCCGACTTCAAGGGCAAGAAGGGCGTCGTGATCGCCTGGTTCCCGAAGGCCTTCACCGGCGGCTGCACCGCCGAGTGCAAGTCGTTCAGGGCCAACAGCGACTCGCTGAAGTCGACCAACGTCGCTTACTTCACCGCCAGCGTCGACCCGGTCGACGGCGAGAAGGGGAACGCGGCGTTCGCCCGGTCGCTCGACCTCGACTACCCGATCCTGAGCGACCCCGAGAAGACCACCGCCAAGGCCTACGGCGTGCTGAACGCCCGGGGGATGTCCGACCGCTGGACCTTCTACATCGACAAGGACGGCATCATCAAGGAGATCGACAAGAAGATCGCCACGGGCAAGGCCGGCGAGGACGTCGTCTCCAAGGTCAAGTCGCTGGGCCTGGGCGGCTGAACCCGCAAGCCATCGCGAGGGCCTCGGGCGAGCCTCCACGCGACTCGCTCAGGCCAGCTTTTGCAACTCGAACCAGCGACCTTTCAGCTCGCCCAGGATGAACCAGAAGAGCGGGCTGTGCATCCGGCCCGGGACCCGGCCGCAGGACTCGGCGAGGAACGAGTCGGGCTCGGTGTACTCAAGGTGGTGGGCGACCTCATGGAGGAAGGTGTCGTAAAGCTCCTCCAGTGGGCGGCGACCTAATTCCCGGTCGTGCGAGTAGACGCGGACCAGTCGCCGGGACTTGTAGTAGCCGCCCAGGACCCGGTTGGTCGGCCTCGCGTTGATGTCGACCGTGAAGTCGACCTTGCAGGCGTAGATCCGCCCGAGCCGAGTGAGGAACAGCGGCCCGAGGGCCGAGATCGGCGGCTCGAACAGCCGGCCGAATGGGCCGTCCGGCGGCTTCTCGCCCGGCGAGGGCGGGGCGATGGACTCGACCACGAGCTGGCCTCCGACCCTCCGCGCCTGCTCGGCCAGGTGGGTCAGGTCGAACTGGCGAGGGTCGATGAGCTGTCGACCGCCGTTGGCGTGGACCAGCCAGTAACGCTCGGGCATGAGACCGATCCCGCCGGGGGGCCGAGGGGCAAAGCGACCCCGCGATCCATGAAGGATACCACAACAGATCCCGCCCGCCACTCCCGGCCGTTCAGGTGCCCGGCCGCCAGTATTCCAGCCCCAGCGACTCGATCGCCAGGTCGACCGTCGCCGCCTTGCGGGCCGGGGTGATCGCCGCCGACGTGGGATCGGGGATCGGGACGAGGCCGAGTCCCGGACTCTCCGCGATCGACGGGGTCGCCACCGGGCCGGCGAAGTTGAACCAGGTCGTGATCGGCGCGAGCGTTGCCCGGGCCATCGTGGCGGTCCCGGCGTAGTCGAAGACGGCGGGCCCCCCGGCGATGTCGAAGGTGTAGAAGGTGGCGTTGCTGGCCCGGTAGACCGTCAGGTCCGACCGGCCGTCGCCGGTGAAGTCGCCCGTGACCGGCACGTCGCCCGGGATGCCCCACTGCTTGACGTACACCTGCCCCGAGGCCATCAGGATCGAGTACGTCTGCGTCGAGGGCTGGAACACCGCGAAGTCGGCCCGGCCGGTCCCCTCGTAGTCGGCCGGCACGGGCAC
>JAJYDH010000061.1 GCA_021777685.1 Planctomycetota bacterium
AAAGTATCGTGAATTCGGGCTCGGCTTAGCATACTTTCTTCTGGCTGACCGCTGAAAGCTGACCGCTGAAAGCTGACCGCTGAAAGCTCAAAACTGACCATTGACCGCTGGCGAAACCTGCCGAAAAAAGAACCCCCGGGACGTCCCGGGGGTGAGGAGAGGGGCCGATCAAGTCGGCAAACTGGTAAGGCGCTCGGATCAGGAATTCGCCGCGACCGGCTCGGTCGTGTCGCCGGGGCCGCCCTTGCCGCCTCGGGTGGCGGGGACGGCCAGGTAGGTCTGGTGCTCCCACTGACCGGCCCAGGCCAGCCCGGCCCAGCGCTGGAGGGAGATCGCCTTGACCGTCGGCCGGTCCTCGTCGCGGATCACCTCGCCCCAGGCGCCGGTGTAGGCCGCCCGGACCTGCGCGGAGGTCCCGCCGTAGCAGAGGAGCCGCTCGCCGCTCGGGGCCAGGCAGGCGATCGCCCGCCAATCCTGGGCCCCTGTTGATTCACTTATGCTCATCGTTGCGATGTCCCCGCCCGTCGAAGATCCGGTCTCTTCGGATGATGCTGCCAGCCTGGGATATCGAGACCGGGCGTTGCGACGGGACTTCGAGTAAGGAGCAGACGTCAAGGTACGGCGGAATCCGGTGATCGATCGACGCCGCCGCCTCGGCCCTCAAATCGTCCGAGGGTCCGGCCGAAGGATCGTGACTGAAAACAGCTTACGCCGAAGACAACCCCTCGACAACTCGGGCCGCCGGGCCGATCGCATCCCGACGAACGGGATCGGAGCGGGACGTGACACGAGACGGGGAGGGCCGAGGGAGGATCGCGCAAGCCGTGGTCCGATCGGCCGACGACTCGCCTGGGCGACGCGACCGGATCGATGACCGAACACTGGCATTCTACCGCCCTCGACGCGCCAGGGCGAATAAATAATCGGAAAAACTCTCCAAATCTTTTCCCAGGCGTGACTTCAGGATGGAAACCGGGTGACGCTCCGGGCCTCATCTCTCCGGGGCCGAGATCCTCAGCAGCACCTTCCCCCGACGGCCGACGGCCTGGGCTTCCTTGACCGCGTCGTTGATCCGTTCGAGCGGGAACTCGCGGCCCGGCTCGGTGGCGAGGACCCCCTTGCGGATCAGATCGGCGATCTCGCGGAAGGTCAGGAGCATCTTGACCTTGCTCCGCTCGGCCGCCCAGTGGCCGAGGTAGAACCCCTCGATCGTCCGCTTCCCGGCGATCATCTTGCGGGGGTCGACCCGGATCGGGTCTTCTTCCAGGGTCCCGTAGACCAGCATCCGCCCGCCGGTCGCCAGCGAGTCGAAGACGCCGGTGCCGGTGTCGCCGCCGACCGGGTCGATGGCGTAGCTCACCCCCTCGCCGCCGACGACCTTGCGGACCTGCTCGTCGATAGGGCCGTCGGCCGGGCAGATCACCGCGTCGGCCCCGAGCGCCTTCAGCTCGTCCATCGCCTCGCGGCGGCGGACGATGTTGAGGGTCCGGAACCCGTCGTGCTGGCCCAGCTTGATCATCATCCGGCCCAGGGTCGAGCCGGCGGCCGACTGGAGGAGCCAGGCCCCCTTCGGGACCGCCAGGACGTGCCGGGCCATCGCCAGGACCGTCGCCGGGTTGACGAAAAACGAGGCCACCTGCTCGTCGGGCAGGTCGGACGAGACGGGGACGACCCGGAGGGCCGGCAGGGTGACGTACTCGGCCCAGTTCGCGCCGGCCTGGTTCAGGACCGCCACCCGCTTGCCGACGTAAAACTTGCCGATCAGCCCCGGCCCGGCCCTGTCCACGACCCCCACGCCCTCATAGCCGGGGGTCGCCGGCAGCTTCGGGAGCACGCCGTAACGCCCCTCGACGGTCAGGAGGTCGGACGGGTTGATCGGGCTGGCGATCATCCGGACGCGGACCTCGCCCCGGCCCGGCTCGGGGACGGGAACCTCGGCCGCGGCCAGGACCTCGGCGGGGTTGCCGAACTTTTCGAAGCGGATGACCTTCATGCGAATCGTTGATCCTCGATCGGACGGCGAGCGGTCAGCGGTCAGCTTTCGGCGGTCAGCAATACTATCGTGGATTCGGCGCCCGCTTAGCACACTTCTTCCCCGGCTGACCGCTGACCGCTCGTTTCAAGCCGGCAAGGCCGGTTATCATAACACCCGGACCCGACGGCGGCAGCCACCAGGCCCCGCCCTTCCGACCCCCGGCCCGAGAGATCCCCCGCGATGCCCGTCGACCCGCTCGTCTCCGCCGACTGGCTCCAGGACCACCTGGGCGACCCGAAGATCCGGATCGTCGACATCCGGGGGTACGTCGCGACCCGGCCGGTCGCCCCCGGGGTCGAGGAGGCCACCTATCGGGGCGCCCCCGAGGAATACGCCGCCGGCCACGTCCCGGGCTCGGTCTTCGTCGACTGGACGAAGGACATCGTCGACCCCGACGACCCCGTCCCCGCCCAGATCGCCGGCCCCGAGCGGTTCGCCCGCGCGATGGGCGAGCGAGGGGTCGGCGACGAGACCCACGTCGTCGTCGTCGACCACATGGGCGGCCAGTTCGCCACAAGGCTCTGGTGGGCCTTGACCTACTACGGCCACGACGCCGTCAGCGTCCTCGAAGGGGGCTGGAACCGCTGGGTCGAGGAGGATCGGCCGATCGACACCGGGCCGATCGCCTCGATGCCGAAGACCTTCACCCCCCGCCCCCGCCCCGAGATGCGGGCGACCGCCGCCCAGCTCGCCGCCAGGCTCGGAGAGCCCGACCTCCAGCTCCTCGACGCCCGGGACGCCGGCCAGTTCACCGGGGCCCGCCGCCGAGGAGCCCGGGGCGGCCACATCCCGGGGGCCCGGAACGTCCCCCGCGAGCTGTTCTTCGCCGAGGGCGGCGGCTTCAGGCCCCTGCCCGAGATCCGCAAGGTCATCGAAGACCTCGGCTTACGTCCCGATCGGCCCACCGTCGCCTACTGCAACGGCGGGGTCGCGGCCACGGTCGTCCTGTTCCACCTCGCCCGCCTGGGCTTCCCGGACCTCACCAATTACGACGGCTCGTGGAACGAGTGGGGCGAGCGGACCGACCTGCCGGTCGAGCCGTGACCCGTCCCAGACGAACCCAAACTCGCGGGAACCACCCGCCAAGAGAAACCCAACCGCCCCGTCCCCGTCCAAAACTCCCATTCAAACCCAACCAGCATCCGCGACCGGGATTTGTAGGGTGGGTCGAGCCTCGGGCGAGCCCCACCACGCATCGGTGGTGGGGCTCGCCCGAGGCTCGACCCACCTTACGCAGATACCCAAGCTTCTCGTCTTCGGAACAACCCAGTGGCACCCGACATTCCCTCAAGAGGAACCCAACCCCGCGTCTCGACCGTCAGTTCCAATGCGAACCCAACCGAGACGCTCGACCCTGTCAAACTCGAAGCCAACGAAGACCTCGCCCGGAGAGCGGGCCGACAAGGCTCGCTCCGGGTATTTACTATCGTGAATACGCCCGCCGAATAACCGGGTTTCCCGCCCGCCGGACCAATCCATCACGCCCGATCCGAGAGCCGGTCCAGGCCAGAACTTGGCCGGGCAAAGTTGGCTGAATTTGCCCTGGGAGAACCAAAAAACCGGGCAGACGGACCCCGATTTTCGGTCAAATTGGGCCAAAATCGACCTATTCGAGCTACAAACCGAGTCAAAAAAACCGCTTTGTACGACAAATCGAAAGTCAACGAGAGAGTATATCCAAGTCAACATGGAAAACCTGGTGATTTTGGCCATAATAAACAGAATAATCTATCGCTGCGAAATCGGTTCCCGGCACCGGGTGTACCCGCCGGCACCTTTTCCCTGCCCACACCTTTTCCACCCACCTCATCTCGCCGTCGTCGGACAGGGTCGTCAGGGGATCGCCCTCCTTGACGAGGCCGCCCGCCTGGCCGGACAGGGTGCCGATCAGGCCGTCGAAAGTTGCCTTGATCGGGACCATCCTGGCCAACTCCTCGGCGCCCGGCCTCTCCCCGGGCGAGGGCGGCCCGACCTGGAACGGCAGATCGCCCTTCTTCACCGCCTGGCCCTCCTTGACCAGGACCGCCGCGACCTGCCCCTCCGCCAGGGCCCGGACCACGATGTGGCGGCTCGCGTTGATCCGGCAGACATATTGCTCCGTGACGATCACGGTCTTCGAGCGGACGGTCGTGACCGTGAGTTTCCGACCCTCGTCGCGCGTCTCCTGCCCGCATGCGTCGGATTCGGGCCGGCCGAGGGAGATCATCCGCAGCAAGAGCGCCTGAGCCCGCGAAGCTTTCAGGGCCGGTCCTCTCGTCGTCCGGACGACTCGCCCCCTCGCCGGATTATGGCGATTGACGCCCGCGATGCGCGGGAAAACGGCCGGACTCCCGGCGAAGTCGGCCGGATCGAGGCCCAGTACCGTTGAACGAACCATGCACGACGGGGGAGCCGCCTTACTGACTCCCTCTCCCCTGTGGGAGAGGGGTCAATCAACGTGGCAGGAGCCCGGAACCCTTCACCCCAACCCTCTCCCACAAGGGGAGATGGGGCCAGGAGTCACGGACAACTCAGAGTTTGCGGCTCATTCAACGGTCATGGGTCGAGACCCGGCCGATCGGCTGCCGCCCGACGTCGGGTTTTCGCCGCTTCGGCCGGATTGGACGGCACGGCCGCACTCCCGGACCCGTGGCATTCAAGCCGCGGAATAGTCCATGCGGTCGAGGTCGTCGATCATCCCGGCCTCCTGCGTCGGTCGCCATCCCAGCCGTTGCCGCGTCAGGGCGCTGGAGGCGGGCATGTCCATCCCGGCGAACATCGCCATCCAGCCGAAGTGGCCGGCGGCCTCCTCGGGCGAGAGGGAGACGACCGGGACGTTCAGGCCTCGGCCGATCGCCTCGGCGATCGCCCGGGCGGTCACGCCCTCCTCGGCGACGGCGTGATACCTCGCCCCGGGCGTCCCCTTCTCCAGCGCCAGCCGGTAGACGGGCGCGGCGTCGAGGACATGGACGGCAGGCCAGCGGTTGAGCCCGTCGCCGATGTAGGCCGAGACGCCCTTCTCGCGGGCGACGGCGACCGAGTAGGTCACGAGGCCCTGCTTCTCCGTGTCGTGGACCTGCGGGAGCCGCACCACCGACATCCGGACGCCCCGCGCGGCGACCGCCTCGGCCGCGATCTCCGAGCCGGCCCGGGGGTTCGGGTGGTGGGGGTCGAAATGGTCCTCGGTCGAGGGTTCGCCCGGCGCCGCGGTCCCCATCCCGGTCCCCGAGGTGACGACCAGGGGCCGGTCGGAGCCGACGAGCGCGTCGCCGAGCGCCTCGATGGCCCGCCGGTCCGCCTCGCACACTTCCAGGAAGCGCGAGAAGTCGTGGATGAACCCGCAGTGGATCACGCCGTCCGACCGGGCGGCCCCGCTCCGGAGGCTCTCGAGGTCTTCAAGATCGCCCCGATGGACCTCGACGCCGGCGGCGGCGAGCGACGCGGCGCCCGCGTCCGATCGGGCGAGGCCGAGCACCTGATGGCCCGCCTTGTTGAGATCCCGGATGATGGCCGTGCCGATGAATCCCGTCGCACCCGTGAGGAAAACACGCATCAGGACTTCTCCTTGTCTTCGTTTCAGGGCCGCTCTTTCCGCCCCTCGGGACCAAGGGTAGGCGATTGACGGGATACGATCTATGCTCTACAGTCCAAATTATCTTCGCGATCGTCCAGGAGTGCCCGATGGACCCGCTCTCAGGCGTGCTGTCGCTGCTGAAGCCGAGGAACTCGATGTGCGGCGGCTTCGAGGCGGGCGGGGACTGGTCATTCCAGTTCCCCCAGCATGAAGGCATCAAATGCTATGCGGTGGTCTCCGGCCGGTGCTGGCTGGCGGTCGAGGGTGTGCCCGAGGCGGTGCACCTGAAGGCGGGCGATTGCTTCCTCCTGCCGCTGGGACGGCCGTTCCGCCTGGCCAGCGACCTGAGCTTGCCGCCCGTGGACTTCAAGTCGATCCTTTCGAGGCCGCTGAATGGCGGCGTGGCCTCGTGGAATGGGGGAGGAGATATCTCCGCCGTCGGCGGCTTCTTCGGCCTCGACGGCCAGCACGCCGGCATCCTCCTGGGGATGCTCCCGCCGATCGTTCACATCAACAAAGAGTCGGACATATCGGCGTTACGCTGGTCGATGGAGCGGATGATGCGGGAGCTTCGCGAGCCGCGGCCGGGCGGCTTCCTGGTCGTGCAGCACCTCGCCCTCATGATGCTGGTGCAGGCCCTCCGGGCGCACCTGGCGGAAGGGTTGAGGGGGAGCGTGGGATGGCTCTTCGCGCTGGCCGACCCGCAGATGAGCGTGGCCATCCACGCGATGCACGACGACCCCGCGCATCCCTGGACCTTGCGGGAGCTGGCGGAGCGGGTGGGGATGTCGCGATCGAGCTTCGCCCGGAAATTCAAGGAGACCGTCGGCTCGACGCCGATCGATTATCTGACGCGCTGGCGGATGCTCCTGGCCGGCGACCGGCTGACGAACTCGGGCGACTCGATTTCCATCATCTCTCTGTCGCTCGGCTACGAATCCGAGAGCGCCTTCAGCACGGCGTTCAAGAGGGTCATGGGCTGTTCGCCCCGGCAATACAGCCGCGGCCGGGAGATGGTCTCCGCCTCGGATTAGCGGCGGAGAAGGGCCTCCTTCAATCGGAGGACGGCCGCCTCCTTGGCCTTGGCCTCGACCTCCACGGTCAGGTCGAGGGCTCGCCAGCAGTCCGGGAAATCCCCGAGATCGATGAAGTCGTGGTGACGCTCCGGCCTCGGGCCGTCCCAGCCTTCGATGGGGCTGGAGAGGTGGAAAAGCGGCTCGCGGTCCCAGGTGGCGATGGCCCGCCCGGTCGCCTCCTCGACGGTCAGGCCGTCGGGGTTGCAGCGGTGGTGGTGGGCGTCGTAGACCAGCGGGATGCCGGCGGAATGGCAGATCGGCAGGAGGTCGGCCGGGGCGTAGGTCCGGTCGTCGTTCTCGACGGTCAGGCGGCCCCTGGCCCCGGGCGAGAGCCGGTCGAGGGCGCGGGCGAATTCGTCGAGCGACGCCTTCTTGTCGCCGAAGGCGCCGCCGCCGTGGACGTTGATGACGTCGGCCCCGATCCATTCGGCGACCTCGGCCTGATACTCGAGCTCGCGGATCGAAGCTTCGACGACGTCGGGGCGTCGCGAGTTCAGGACGACGAACTGATCGGGGTGGAAGCAGGTCCGCAGGCCGTGCTCGCGGGCGAACGCGCCGGCCTCCTCGAAGCGGCGGACGACCTCGGCGCCCGAGGGAAGCTCGTCCATCGAATAGCCGACGGTCGGGTGCGTCCTGAGCGGGAGGATTTGGCTGTTCACGCGGAAGCAGCCGATGCCGTTGGCGTGGCAGAACCGGAGCGCGGCCAGGAGGGCGTCGGCGTTCGCCATCCCGAGCGCGGAGAGCTTCGTCAGGGCCTCGGGCCGGGGCAGCTTGCCGAGCGATGCGGCCGTGGCGACCCGGAACTTGATCGGCTCGTCGCGGAACGTGCAGCAGAGGCCGAGTCGGATCATGGCTGGCTCGAAGGGGATCGCGGGCGGAAGTTCGGTGCGGTCGGGGATCGCCGACCGATCGCTCGGGACGACACATGGCCTTCCCGGAATTATCGCAATTCCCCTTGTCTCGGAGGCCGGCGCCGGGCAAACTCCCAAGTAGGCCCGGGGCGACCGATCGCGGGCCCTTTCCCTGATTCTCGGTCGAAGTCCCCTTGAGCAAAGGAGAGAACCGAAGATGGGAGACAAGGCGCCGAAGGACATCAAGAAGAAGAAGAAGATCGCCGAGACCAAGAAGGCCAGCTCCTCCAGCAAGCCGGCGGCCTCGGCCAAGCCCGACAAGAAGTGAGCCGCTGTCCACCGGGAAAGGGGACGGGCAGTTCCGCCGCGCTCCGGAGCCGGTCCCCTTTCCCGTCGGCTCAGCCGCTCCCCCGGCCGTGGCGAATGTCCTCCCTCGCGGCGAGGAGGCTCCGGGCGGTCAAAGCGACGGTGAAGGGGTGGGCCGGCACCGCGTGCTGCGGGTCGGCGAGCTGCCAGGCCAGCGCCAGGGCCGATCGGGCCAGGTCGGGGTCGCCCGACGCCTGCCAGAACGAGGACATCCAGAGCAGCATCCGCCGGTAATGTTCCAGGCGGCCCACCAGGCGATGCTCGAACAGGTAGCGAAACGCCCCGGCGTCTCGCCTCGGGTCGGGGGGCCCTTCGCCCGAGCGGAGGGCGATCTCCTCGGCGAGATCATAGGTCAGGTCGGAGCCGTCGACCCAGTCGGGGCAGGCGTCGAGGATCTGCCTCGAAGGCTCCTCCATCGACTCCAGCGCGTGCGAGGCCAGCTCCTCGTCGCGGACCAGCCCGGCGAACGGCCGAGGGCGGAACTCGGGGCCGACGGACCGTTCGAGCCAGTAGCGGAGGACGGGATTCGTCTCCGGCCCGCAGAGCAGCAGGCTCCCGGCGAGCAGCCCCTCGGCCAACCCGGGCGCGCCCTCGACGAAGTCGCGGTCCCCCTGCCCCTCGAACTCCTCGAAGAGGGTCGAGACCAGCGAGGAATCGTCGCCGACCTGCCCCTCGACGTCGACCACCCCCCGCCAGACGTCGCAGAGGAAGTTGGCGACGACCCACCGCCCCCGGTCGCGGGCGGCGATCAGGATCGACCCCCGGCCCGAGCCATCCAGGCCCGTCACCAGGCTGCTGACGGGATTCGGCCTGGCCCGGCCGGGGCGGTCCAGGGCCTCCTCGATGGCCGATTCGGCGTCCGGCCCGAGGATTCGCACGGCCCGGTCGCGGACGTTGGGGTCGGGGTGATCGTGGGCGATCTCGGCCCAGGCGAGCCGGTGCTCGTCGTCCAGGTCGGCGCGGCCGGAGAGGGCGTCGAGCGCGGCGTCGCGGGTGGTCGGGTCGTGGGCGAAGGCCAGGAGCCGGAGGAAGGCGATCAGGCCGGGGCCGGTCGGGAAATTCGCCAGCCCGGCGATGATCTCCGAGCGGACCGCCGGCTCGACCGCGCCGATCGCCTGGAGCGCGACCCACGACCCTTCGGGTTCCTCCTCCAACTGCTCGACCAGCGTCTCGATGCCGTCGTCGGATTCGAGCGACTCGCCGATCTCCTCCCACCACTCCATCAGGCCGGGCCGTCCGGCGAGCACGCCCGAGACTTCGAGCATGTCGAGAGCCCCCCAGACCCGTTCCGGTGCCAGGTCGCGCTGGTCTTCGAGGGCGTCGGCCAGCTCTTCGAGGAGTTCGGGCGTGGAATACGCCTCGACCAGACGGAGGATCGCCTCGCCGTCCGCACCGCCCAGCATCCGGAGCCGCCCCCGGACCGCCTCGCGGAGCTGATCGACGGGGAACTGCTCGACCAGCCGGGCGAGCTGGGTCTCGCGGGCCTCCTCGCCCCACTCGCGGCGATCGCGGAGGGCGTCGAGGATCGCCTCGGGGGATTCGCGCGGCTCGTCGCCCGGAGAGTTCGCGTCCATGTCCATTCCTTGCTGGGACTTCGGGGCCGAGCCCGTTCGCCCTCCACCTTGACAAACCCGTCCCGAGGGTTCAAGGTCGATTCGTCTGGGCTTCGCGGGACGGCGGGAGATCCGATCGATGGCCGTGCCTCTCGGCGAGTTTTCTCTGGAGCGGGCGGGCGAAGCCGTCGAGGCGGTCCGTCGCCGCCTGCTCCGGGCCGTGACGGCGCTGGAATCGGCCGGCGTCCCCTACGCCGTCATCGGCGGGCATGCGGTCGCGGTCTGGGTGGCCCGGATCGACGAGGGGGGCGTCCGCAACACCCCGGACGTCGACATCCTGATCGGGCGAGCCGACCTCGAAGCCGCGACCGTTGCCCTGACCTCGGCCGGATTCGTGCCCGGCCGCGTCAAGGACCTCGACGTGTTCCTCGACGGTCCCGGGGCCAGGTCCCGAGATTCGGTCCACATCCTCCTCGCTGGCGAGAAGGTCCGGCCCGAGTACGCTCTCCCGGCTCCAGACGTCGGCGAGTCCGAACCGGGGCCACACTTTCAGATCCTCGCCCTCCCGGCCTTGATCCGGATGAAGCTCACGTCTTACCGGCTCAAGGATCGGGTCCACCTGCTCGACCTGATCGACGTCGGCCTGATCGACCAGGCGACCGTCGCGACCGTCCCGCCCGAGCTGGCCCCTCGGCTTCAAGAGCTGATCGACGACCCCGAATCGTGACCGACAATCCCGGTCTGTTGAGTCCGACATCGATGCCATTTCCGCCTCACGCCCCGAAGCCGGTCGGATCGCTCACTTTGGTCGCCCTCGCCGCCTTCCCGATCTGGGAATGGGATGACGAAGGAGAAGGCCAGGACGAGACCTGGATACGCCCGGTCGATGCCCGAACCGTGCCGAAGGGTAGTTACACCCTCGTCGCGGCCGGGTTCCGAGCCGCCTGCGGTCGGGAATTCGAGGGAAATGTGGCCGTCTCCAGGCTCGGTGAAGCGGCCGACGTCTTCAACGGCGTGATCCACGAAGGTGAATCGTTCTACCTAATCCCCGGCCCCGAGCTTGCGTTTTTCGATCGGGCAATGGCCGACCTATTGAATGGTCTCGGCCTCTCGGAGTCGGACCTATTCCCCGTCTCATACACCCTTCGAGTTCCTTTTGAGGGAGAGTTCGCTTGCCGGAGCGGAATCCTCAAGGGTCGGAAGACTGGCATCAACCAAACCGTCAAGCGACAGATGACCTTTTGGTAATTCGCAATGGTGGGGCTCGCCCGAGGCTCGACCCACCCTACACATTAAATTTCGCTTGAAGGTTCGCCCGGCCCCTTGAACTTGGCGATCCCCGACCATGATAGATCAATGTCGCTTTCGAGCGTGGCCTGCTCGTATAACTCGGCGTCGATCTCGGTCAGGAACCGGCTGGGGCGGGTGAGGAGGGTCGGGCCCCGGCCTCCTCGGGGCATGGTCTGGGGGTAGGTGAGATAAAGCTCGTCCATCGCCCGGGTGACGGCGACGTAGAAGACCCGGCGTTCCTCCTCCTCGCCGCCGGGGTCGGTCAGGGACCGGGCGCCGGGGAAGCCGTCCTCGACGAGGCGGGGGACGAAGACCCTGGACCATTCGAGGCCCTTGGCCTGGTGGATCGTGCTGAGGACGATGTGGTCGGTCGGCTCGTCGCCGTCGACGCTGTCGGCGCCGTAGACGTCGCCGGCCAGCATCAGCTCGGAGATCAGGCGCTCCAGGCTGTCGAACCGCGAGGCGAGCACCGCCATCTGCTCGATGTCGGCGATCCGGTTCTCGGGGCGCTCGTAACGCCCCTTGACGGTGTCGGGATACCCCCCCTGGAGGATCGCGCCGATCGCGGCGGCGGGGTTGGTCTCGGGCTTCGCCGCCTCGACCTTGCGGAGGTCGGCCACGAACCCGGCGAAGAACCCCTTGCTCTTGGCCGGCACCAGGGCCATCGTCGGGGCCGTCGCCAGCGCGGCGAGGGGGTCGGCGCTCGCCATCAGGTGCGTGCAGAGGGCCGACGCCTTGGCCGGGCCGATCCCGGGCAAGAGGAGCAACAGGCGTCGCCAGGCGGGCTCGTCGCGGGGGTTGACCAAAATCCGGCAGTAGGCCAGAACGTCCTTGATGTGGGCCTGCTCGAAGAACCGCAGGCCGCTCCGGACGGTGTAGGGCACCCCTCGGGCCACGAGTTCCGCTTGCAACAAGATGCTGTCGTGGTGGTTCCGGTAGAGCACGGCCATCTTGCCGAGCGGGACGTCCTCCTCGTGGAGTTCGAGGATCTGCTGGCAGAGGTACGCGGCCTCCTCGTGGACGTCGGCCGCCGGGACGACCAGCGGCCTGACCCCCTTCCCCCTCGCCGAGACCAGCGTCTTTTCGAAGCCCGAGGCGTTGCGGGCGATCGAGGCGTTGGTGAAGGCGACGATCTCGGGCGTCGACCGGTAGTTCGTCTCCAGCCGGAAGATCGAGGTGCCGGGGTTCCGATCGGGGAACTTGAGGATGTTGTCGTAATTCGCCCCCCGGAACCGGTAGATCGACTGGGCGTCGTCGCCGACGGCCGTGAGGTTGCCCGCCCCTTCGCGGGCGAGGGTCTCGATCAGTTCGAGCTGGACGGTGTTAGTGTCCTGCGTCTCGTCGATCAGGATCTGCCGGAACATCTTCGACTGCTTCGCCCGCTGCTCGGGGAAGTCGGCGAGGAGCCGGGCCCACTGGCCGAGGAGGTCGTCGTAGTCCATGCAGTTGGCGGCCAGCTTGCGTCTGGCATAAGCCTGGGCGGCGGCTTCGAGGTTCGGCACCCACTCTTCCCAGTCGGGGTTCCGTTCGAGGATCACCTCCCTGAGCGGCCTTTGGACGTTGAAGGCGAAGCTCAGGGCGTGCTGGACCGCCGCCGGCTTGGGGGCCAGCTTGCCCGAGCCGACCAGGCCGGCGTCCTCCATGGCCATCCGGACGAGGTCGAGCTGGTCCTCGCCGTCGAGGATCGTGAAGTTCGGCCCGTAGCCGAGGACCTGGGCCGATCGGCGGAGCAGGCGGTTGCCGATGTGGTGGAACGTCCCGGCCCAGACCTTCGCCGCGACCGGGCCGATCAGGGCCTCCAGCCGGCCGACCATCTCGCGGGCCGCCCGGCGGGTGAACGTGACGAGCAGGATCGACTCGGCCGGGACGCCCCGGGCGATCAGGTAGGCGACCCGGTAGGTGATGACCCGGGTCTTGCCCGAGCCCGGCCCGGCCAGGATCAGGTTGAAGCCGTCCGGTGCGGTCGCCGCCGAGTGCTGGGCCCGGTTCAGCTCGGCCGCGAACCGGGCGGCCAGCCGGTCGTCGCCCGCCCTCTGGAGCCGGATCTTTCTCATGCCGCGTGTCCGCCCGTCCGAGGTCAGCTATACCGGGAGCCGAGCATCCATTATAGTCTCGGGGATCGTCGAGGGGGATTTCCCGCGCCCGTGGTTTTCCGCGTATTCGTGCCTCGCGACCGGACGCTTGCCAGAGGCCGAGGAGGGCCGAACAATGTCGACCATGGAGGAGACCGTCGCCACCCACATCATCCGCGAGCCCAGCGTCCGGCTGGTCGGTCGGCTGACGATCGACGAGTCCGAGCTGGCCGGGTTCCTGGAGGACGAGGGGGTCGAGTCGTGGCAGACCGACACCGACCTCGCCGCCCAGAAGCTGGTCGAGGTCGCCGGCCGGCTCTGCTACAAGAGCTACGCCAAGCCCCGGCCGGGCGGGAACGCCTCTTACCTCGGCCACATCCTGGAGGTCGGCCACGGCTCGGTGATCGAGCACGCGGTCTACAACTTCATCATCACCGGGGTGAGCCGGTCGTTCACCCACGAGCTGGTCCGGCACCGGGCGGGCTGGGCGTATTCGCAGCGGTCGCAGCGGTTCGTGGACGAGAAGGACTGCTCGTTCGTCGAGCCCGACCCGATCGCCGAGGACCCCGAGCTGCACCGGATCTGGCTGGAGGCGGTCTCGGCGTCGCACCTGGCGTATGCCCGGCTGGCCGAGGGGCTGGCCCGCAAGTTCTCGGACGTCGAGGACAAGACGCTCCGCCGGAAGAAGGCCCGCGAGGCCGCGCGGTCGGTCCTGCCCAACGCGACCGAGACGCAGATCTTCGTGACGGCCAACGCCCGGGCCCTCCGCCACTTCATCGAGGCCCGCGCCGACGGCTCGGCCGACGCCGAGATCCGCAAGGTCGCCGTGGCGATGCTCAAGATCCTCCAGGTCGAGAGCCCCAACCTGTTCGGGGATTACACGATCTTCGACCTCCCCGGCGGCGGCCAGTCGGCCGACACGCCGCACCGCAAGGTCTGAGCGGAGGGGTGCCGGCACCGGCCGGGGCCCGCCCGCGAACGGGTGCCCCTCCCGGTTTTGGAGTTCGCAGGGGACGCTTCGCGTCCCGTCCGCCGATCGGACGCCTCGGGACGCGAAGCGTCCCCTACGAGATCCGAGACCACTCGCCATTCGAGAGACGACCTGCCAGCAAGGCCCAAAATCGGGAGGGGCCCCCCCCGAATCGGCGCGAACTGGCATGGACGGGCGGGCCATCGGGCGTTATTTTAGGGGTATTAGAGACTCTGGCCCCTTCTTTCGCCGCTTCCCCAGAAGACCCGCCGACCCAGAAACACCCCGGGTCGTCGGGGCGGACGAACCCTCTCGCCTCGTCCTCCGTCGGATCGATCTCCGGGGGTCCTGCTCGTCCCCGGTGACGCCCTCCTGACCTTCGGAATCGGCCGCGAGACGCACCCGCCTCCTTCCCCCTGATCCAGTCGTCCCACCCGAGCGAGCGTCATGAGCACGGCCGAACGTACGCATTCCGGCGTCCTGGAGATGCACCCCAAGGGGCACGGTTTCCTCAGAGACCCCGCCCGGAACTTCAAGGTCGGCACGGGCGACGTCATCGTCGGCTCGCCCTTGCTCTCCAAGTTCCAGCTCCGCCAGGGGGTCCGGCTGACGGGCCTCGTAGACGAGCCGAGGAAAGGGGAAGGCCCGCGGCTTTCCGAACTAATCGAGATCGATGGTAAGTCTCCCGAGCATTATCTGGGCCTCCGGGGGTTCGACGAGCTGACCGCGATCGACCCCCACGAGGCCATCCATCTGGAGACCGCCGCCGAGCCGCTGGGGATGCGGGTGATGGACCTGCTCACCCCGATCGGCAAAGGGCAGCGCGGCCTGATCGTCGCCCCCCCTCGGTCGGGCAAGACGATCCTCCTCCAGCAGATGGCCGCCGCCGTCGCGAAGAACCACCCCGAGCTGCACCTGATCGTCCTCCTGATCGACGAGCGGCCCGAGGAAGTGACCGACATGAAGCGGAGCGTCAAGGGCGAGGTCATCGCCTCGTCCTCCGACCACGCCATCGAGGAGCACATCCGCCTGGCCCAGCTCACCGTCGACCGGGCCAAGCGGATCGCCGAGGGGGGCGGGCAGGTCCTGATCCTCCTGGACAGCCTGACCCGGCTGGCCAGGGCCTACAACAAGGGCTCGAACTCGGGCCGGACCATGTCGGGCGGCATGGACATCAGGGCCCTCGACGTCCCCAAGCGGCTCTTCGGCGCCGCCCGGAGCTTCGAGGAGGGGGGGTCGCTGACCGTCCTGGCGACCTGCCTGATCGAGACCGGAAGCCGGATGGACGAGGTGATCTTCGAGGAGTTCAAGGGGACCGGCAACATGGAGGTCGTCCTCGACCGCCGCCTGGCCGACCGCCGGGTCTGGCCGGCGATCGACATCCAGCAGTCCGGGACCCGCAAGGAAGAGCGCCTGCTCACCCCCGAGACCCTCGCCCGCGTCACCCTCCTCCGCCGGACCCTCGCCGGGATGAAGCCGACCGAGGCGATGGAGGCCCTGGTCAAGCAGCTCGGCAAGTTCCCGAGCAACGCCGAGTTCCTCGACAAGATCGGGATGTCGGTGAAGGACCGCTGAAACGCGAACCCAACTCTCCCGATCCCCCTACCTCAAAACGATTTAGAGCGAAGCCATGTTCCGACCCCGGCCGGACCATGGCTTCGTTCCATTGACGGGGCCTGACGATTGAGAGCGATCGAGTCGGGACGCCAGAATTCAAAGCCAACCGGCAACCACGGACCGAACGCCAGAATTCAGAGCCAATGTTGAAACACACGAGGGAGCGCCGGAATTCAAAGCCAACGAGCAACGGCGGGCTGAAACCTCCGAATTCAAAGCGAAAACTTCGATTCCACTTTGGAACGTCAATATTCAAACCCGACGGTGAATGCAAGATTCTCGGCCAGATCCGACTTCCCGCCCCGATAATATCGCTCCGGCTGGGGCTGGATGATCACACAACTTCCTCGGGCCTGGCGTGGCCGACTCCGGCGCCGGGCGGCGAACCGGCCCCCCGTCCCGACTCTCCATGAGTGGAGAGACCTCACCCCGATATCGAACGGGAAGGATCGCTCACGCGTGTAGCAGGAGGGTTCGATGCCGGAATTCCGCTGGATCTCGGACGACATCTTCACCGTCGAGGGGTTCTGCTCGCCCGCCGAGTGCGACGGCTACATCCAACTCGCCGAATCGCTCGGCTTCGGCGACGCTCCCATCACCACCCCCGGGGGGCCGGTCATGCGCAAGGAGGTCCGCGACAATTCGCGGGCCATGCTGGACGATTCGGCCCTGGCGGAGGCCCTCTGGGACCGCGCCCGCCCCTACGTCCCCGGGGTGATCGACGGCCACAACGCCCTGGGCCTGAACGAGCGATTTCGGTTCTATCGCTACGATCCCGGGCAGACCTTCCGGTGGCATCGGGACGGCTACTTCGAGCGGCCGAACGGCGAGCGGAGCCGGTTGACATTCATGGTCTACCTCAACGACGATTTCGAGGGGGGTGAGACCCGGTTCCAGGAGTCGACGATCCGTCCCGAGAGGGGGATGGCCCTGCTCTTCGTCCACCGGCTCATCCACGAGGGGGCCGAGGTCATCCGCGGTCGCAAGTATGTCCTGCGGTCTGACGTGATGTATTCGGGATAAGCCGGGGGATGCGTGCGTGGCCCTGAAGTTCGAATTCGATGACCATCGGTGGACGATCCGGGCCGGCTTCGCGCCGGCCGGGAGTCGAGAGGGTCGCGCGCCGATTTTCGTGGAGGCCCTGCGAGCGGCCCATCCTCCGCTCAGGAACTTGACCCTGCATGCGCTGGCCTCCTGGATCGTCTCCCGGCTGAACTTCCTGACTTCGGGCGCACTGGTGCTGGAGGGCGAGGAGTTCGCCCACGACACGGGCGAATTCGGGTACAAGATCCGGCTGGCCGATCGGGGGAGCGCGACGCTGGCCCATGGCGCGGTCGTCTTCGGCGAGGGGCGGATCGATTTCGCCTCCGTCGACCTGGGAGTCGATGATTTCCAGGCCGTCTTCATCAAGTTGCTCGTCGACGCCCCCGACGACCTGGCGGCCTGCGAGATCGCCGTCCGGGACCCGGAGACGGGCCGACGCCGATCTTACGGCCGGGACGGCCGCACGTTGCTCCAATGAGGCTCCCATGCTCTCCCCGGAAGACGCGCTGGCGGATTGCATGCGCGTCCTGCCGGCCTTCGGAGCCTACTGGGATTCGGAGTCGACCTTCCGGGCCGATGACGGGTCGTTCAGCGTCTGCGGCGTCTACCTCACCCTGACCTAGTTCCTCCGCGATCGCTGGCGCGACCTCGCCGAATCCGACTGGCGGGGCCTCGCCTCGCTCGCCTCGGATCATGACCATAAGATCGACGACCCGCCGAGCACCATCGGGGCCTGCCTGATCGAGGGCCTCGAAGGGGAGGAGTTCTCCCCGCTGGTCGCCCGCCACTTCGACCCGGGGTTGCTCCAGCGCTTCGGCTTCATGGCCTGACGACCGTCGGGCGACCTCAGGAGGGCGACCGGTCCGTCGGCATCCGCCTGTTCGCGAGCCTCGACGCCCGGGGCCGGGCTCAGGCCGATTGCCGGGTCAACGGCGAGGACCGGGAGCCACGCGCCGAGGCCCTCCGCAAGTACGCCCGGACCTGGCCGCCGGCCGGGTCCGAGTTCCGCAAGCGGTACGTCGTCCTCCAGGGCGTGCCGCCGCGGGAGGTCGATGCCGAGGATAACGGGCGAGGCCGGGTGATGGCGGACGCCCGTCCCGCCGGGTATGTTCGAGGCGACCCCGGAGGATCGGACGGGGAGGGGAGCGACCTCAATGGACCTTGAACTTGCCGGGAATGTCGCCGTCGTGGTGGGGGGTGCCCGGGGCCTGGGGCTGGCGATCGCCTCGGCCTTCCTGGCGGAGGGGGCCGACGTGGCGATCGTCGACCGCGAGGCGGTGGCCGAGGGCCCTCGCGCCGGCCGCTTCGCCTCGTTCGTCGCCGACGTGACCGATTACGAGGCGATCCGGGGCGCGGCGGAGGGGGTCCGGCGCGAGTTCGGGCGGTGCGACCATGTCGTCTTCGCCGCCGCGGTCGGCTCGGGCAAGTTCGGCTTCCCGTTCTGGAAGCTCGAACCTTCGGACTGGGACCGCGTGCTCCGGGTCAACCTCGTCGGCGCGGCGAACGTGGCGCATGCGTTCGCCCCCGGGATGGCCGAGGCGAAGAGGGGCTCGATGCTGTTCATCGCCTCGGTCGCCGGCCAGATCGGCTCGCAGACCGACCCCCCTTACAGCGCCTCGAAGGCCGGGCTGATCAACTTCGCCCAGTGCGCCGCCAAGGACCTGGCCCCGTCCGGCGTCCGGGTCAACTCGCTCTGCCCCGGCATGATCAAGACCGCGCTCAACCGCGCGGTCTACCAGTCGTGGGCCGACCGCCAGCCCGAGGCCGACCGGCCGACCTACGACGAATGGGCCACCGAGAAGGTCCGGCTGCTCGTCCCGCTC
>JAJYDH010000585.1 GCA_021777685.1 Planctomycetota bacterium
CGGCACCCCGTCGATGAACATCCGGTAGTAATGGAAGCCCGGCACCACGGGGTCCGTGGTCGCGGTCCAGAAGCTGTCCTCGCCCTTTTTCGCCTCGTACCGCTTGTTGTCGAAGAAGCCGAATTCGACCTTCTGGGCGTCCGACGCCTTGATGCGAAAGGTCACGCGGAGGTCGTCGTGGATTCGTGGGTACTCCGAGCCCCGGATGTTCGTCGAGGCAGGCTTGCCCTCGGCGGGCTTCGGATCCTGGGCCGGGTCGGCAGGGACGAGAAGGGCCAGCAGGCCGGCGAGCCACAGATTGTTCATCGAGAGGTCTCCGGTGTGGGCGTGATTCGCGACGCCGTCGGGGCTATCGCATCTTCATGCCCGGGTCGCGATTCGGAAGGGATCGACGCTGACACATCGACGTCATGCTGCTGGAGCAGCCCAGGCCCCGGCGACAGGGGCCGGGCATGCGGACAAGACCGGCGTGGTCACTCGAAGCCTTCCACCGTCACCGCCAGGACGATCGGGGCGGAGCGATCGCTGCCTTTCACCAGCTCGATGCTGGCGATCGTCTGCTTCTTGCCGGGAACGACGGTCAGGTAGCGGACCTGCTGGCGGCCGAGCTTGAACGCCCGCTTCGAACCCGGGACGTCCTTCTCGCCGTTGACGTCGGCGAACTCGACGCCGTTCTTCAACTCGTGGTCCTCCGTCGAGCCGTCATCATACTGGATGCGGACGATCATCGAGACGCTCCCCTCGCGCCCCGCCGGGAATCCGAAGAAGGCCACGCCGCCGAGGAGGTGGATCGCCCTGGCCGTCGAGTTGACGGGAAGGCTCACCGACTTCGGCATCGTCGGGGGAATCGTCCCGATGGGGCTGTGGAGCATGACGGCGTTGGGCGTCCGGTCGCCCTGCGGGTCCACCAGCGCGAACGGCACGCCGTCGACGGTCTTCGGGCCCCAGTCCTCGAAGACCAGGCGCGCCGTGCTGCCCGGCCCGGAATCCGAGATCATCCCCTTCGTGGTGGCCGCTGTCGCGACCTTGCGGAGGTCGAGCGGCAGATACTTCCCCTTCTGGGCGAGGAACTGCAAGAGATCCGCCAGCCCCTCGGGCGGGACCGACTTCTCGAAACCCTCGGGCATGAGCGACTTCTTCGAGGAGGCCAGATCCTCAATCTCCTCGCGGAGGACCGTCTGCTTCTTCCCCTCGGCGTCGAGCAGTTCGACGGAGGTCTTCGTCTCGCCCGCGAGCAGGCCGTTCAGGACGCGGCCGTCGCGGGTGGCGACGGTATACTGGAGGAAGTTCCCCTCGACCGATCGACTCGGATCGAGGATGTGAACCAGCAACTCACTCCTGGGATGCGCGGCCATGCCGGTGAGGTCCGGCCCGACCTTGCCCCCTTCGCCCGAATACATGTGGCACTTGGCGCACTCACGCTTGTAGATATCTTTCCCGCGCGAGGCGTCGCCGCCCTTCAGGACGATCGGTGCCAGCGCCTGGATGACCTTCTCGCGATCCGGGTCGGGCAACCCGCCTCCCCTGGCCAGCAGGGCCCTGGCCCTTCCGGCGATCGTCGTGTCCGGATGAGTTGCCAGGGCCTGCGCCTGGGAGAGCGACAGGAGGGACATCGGCACCTTGCCCGCTTCGATCCCGCCGAGCAGCGCGATCGTCCAGTCCGCCTTGCCGAGCAACACCAGGGCGCTCGCCTTGCTGGCCGAGGGCGTCATCGGCCCCATCGCGTCCACGATGGCCGATCCGACCTCGGGCGAGTCGCTCCGCGCCACGGCGGAGATCAGGCCGCTCGCCAGCTCGGGCGACGTCTTCGGCGCCACCAGGGCGATGAGGTCGCGCGCGGCCTTCGGGTCGGACTTGCGGAGGTCGATCAACTGCCGCGCCGCGTCGATCCGAGCCGCTTCGGGCTTCTTCTCGTCGGACGCGGCGGCGAAGAAATCCCTGGCGAGCTGGGCGGAGTATTCGTCCAGCCCCTTCACACCCCAGCGCGAGGCGAGGCCGAGCATCTGGCCCCGGGAGTCGGTCGAGAGCCTGGGCAGGAGCGCGGCGAGGGCCTCCTCGGAATGGGCGTCGAGCTTCGGGGCTTTGTCCTTCGGCCAGCCCTTCGCGAACCCGGCGATGATCGCCTGGCAGACGCGAGGGTCGGCCTCGACGATGGCCGACATCAGGGCGCCGATCGTGTCGACCGGCCCGCCCCGGGCATGGTGCTCGGCGAGGCGGGAGACGATCGTGAGCGTGTCGGACGTCGGCGGGCTGGCGAACTTGTGCCGGGCCAGGTAATCCAGGATCCGCGAGTCGTGGCGGGCCGCGGCGGCGGTCGCCGCGTCCATCAACCCGGGATCGCGGTCGAACCCGCCGGACGCGAGCCGATCGGCGAGCGCGAGCGAGTCGCCGTCCGCCTGGGCGAGTTCGGCGATCCTCAGCAGGGCCGCCAGCCGCACCTGGGGCTCGGGATCGTCGAGGAGGACGCCCGCCGGGGTCAACTTGGCGGTCACCAGATCCATCGGCAGGGCGAGCGCCGCGTTGCGACGAACGCCGGCCGAACGGTGCCGGACCGCCGCCGCGAGCGCGGCCTTGCCGGACTCGCCGGCCTCTCGCCAGCCGTCCAGGGCTGTCAGCGTCCACATGGCATGGATCGCTCCCGGATTGAGCCCGGCGGCGTCGACGGCCGGATCGGCCACGAGCTTCGCGAGGACGGCCGCGACGTCGGTCTTGCCGCGTTCGATCAGCAGCCTCTGGGCATGCAATCGCCAGAACATATTGTCGTTCTTTAGCGCGGCCACGAGCCCGGCCGGGTCGTCCTTCGACAGCCTCGGGCGCTCGCTCGGCTTGCCGTCCTTCGCGACGATCCGATAGATCCGGCCGTGTGTCTTGTCGCGGAGTGGCGTCTCATAGGCCGAGCCCTTGCCCGTCCTGTAACCCTCGGGAGTCGGGTTGTGCTGGACGATGAAGTTGTACCAGTCGATCATCCAGACCTGCCCGTCAGGTCCGACCTCGGCGGCGATCGGCGACGTCCACTCGTCATCGCTGGCGACGAGATTCCAGGCGTTGTGCGAGCGGAAGTTCGTCCCGTCCTGGTGGAGCGTGAACGTCGCGACGAGGTGCCCGGTCGGCTCCGCGACGAAGGCGGTCTTGTTCCAGTAGGACTCGGGGTAGGTCCGGGCCGTGTAGAGCGCCGAGCCCGCCCCCGCGGTGAAGCCGCCATGCCAGTCGACCTGCCGGACGTTCTCGGTGATCGGGAAGAAGCGGTTCGAATCGGCGATGTTCGGCAGAACCGCGGGGGACATGCCGCGCACCGACTCATAATAGCGGTTCGGGATCGGCATGAAGACGCTGGGGCATCCATTCGCGGTCGACCCGAACAGCAGGCCGTCTTCGCTGAACCCCACGCCCCATGAATTGTTGTTCGTGCTGCGGAGGAACTCCAGCTTCGAGCCGTCCGGCTTGAAGCGGAAGAAGCCCTGGCGGAAGTTGTGACGCTCGCCGCCGACCTCGCCGTTGAAGCCGGAATAGCCGATGATCGCATAGATCCAGTCGTCGAGCCCGTAGCGCAGGTTCGAGGGACCGGCGTGGGTATCGCGGATGCCGAAGCCCGTGAAGAGGACCTTGCGTACGTCGGCCTTCCCGTCGCCGTCGGTGTCCTTCAGGAAGAGCATGTCGGGGGCCTGCGTGACGACCAGGCCCCCGTTGACGTAGAGGAGGCTCGTCGGGATGCTCAGGTTGTCGGCGAAGAGGATCGTCTTGTCGGCCTTGCCATCGCCGTCGGTGTCCTCGACGATCGAGATCCGGTCGCGGCCCATCCCCT
>JAJYDH010000586.1 GCA_021777685.1 Planctomycetota bacterium
CCGCACCGGCTACCTCCGCTGGGAGATCGAAGTCGCCGACGACCGGAGCGTCGTCGACCCCAGGGCCCGCGAGGTCACGTTCCTGGCCAGGCCCAGCTACCGGACCGTCCGGGTCAAGAACCAGGGGCACCGCGACGCCGCCGAGCGGTTCGTCCAGGGCGAGGACACCTACGACGTCGTCCTCCGGAACCTCCAGAGAGAAGGGGCCGAGACCGACGTCACCGTCCCCGACGTCGGCCCCCGCCGGTTCCGCTACTCCGAGGATGACCGGACCCAGACCCCCCGGTTCTGGATGTCCAAGCTCCAGCGCGAGGCCAACGCCTTCGCCCACGAGGTCGTCCGCGCCGCGGCCTCTTTCCCGCAGATGGTCATCAGCAGCGCCGCCCTCCGCGCCGGATACGCCCGGCTGGTCGAGTGGGAGGTCTTCCGGGTGATCGAAGGGCGGAGCACCCCCCAGCCCACCAACGAGGCCGAGCCGATGAGGCTCGACGCCGCCGCGTATCAGTCGGGCGTCCCCGAGCTGGTCGCCGCCGAGCTGGTCCGCGACGTCGTCGACAAGAAGGAGTTCGACGAGTTCTGCCGGTTCGACCGGGTGACGGTCCTGAACGGCGGCAAGTTCTACCGGATTCCCCGGCGCCCTCACGGGCTGATCGAGGTCTGGGACGCGAAGACCCACCGGGCCGAGGCCCGCCTCTGCGTCGTCTTCCAGGACCCCGGCATGCCCCCTTCCGACGAGGTGGTCATGAAGTACCTCCTCGCCAAGCACCAGCCCGACCTCCTCTGGCAGGTCGGGGTCAAGTTCAGCCCCCCCGCCGGCCGGTTCGACGCCGCCCCGCCGAGGCGCTGGCGGGCGGAATGAAGCGTGTCGTCGCCTCGGGGAGGGCTTGATGGTCACCCCTCAGGCTGCGGGGGTAATCAGGAGATCATTCGACCATTCTTGCTTGCTCGATCTTTCCCACGGCACCTCGACAAATTCCGACTTGGGTTCGGAATTCTCCTGCCATGACTCCGGATCGCGTCCGATCGGGAAAGATTCGGAAGGAACCCTGTAGATATCTCCGTGCTTGCCCAAGAACAGATGATTTTGATGCAGATAAATATCGTCGTACTCTTTTGAATAGTGTGAATAGACCGTCAACGAATCACCTCGCATCTCGCCGGACAGAAAACGCGATGCGAGATCGGGAAAGCCATAGACCGCTTCGCTGGTCAGCAGGAAGAGGTGCCCTCGATCGTGGAGGACGGTATAAGCCTTCCCCCGGAGTCCATCGATCTGGAGCGACTTAAAAGGCCGAGCTTGGAGGATGTCTCGGCTCAGGTGGATGGAACGGTCGACGCCCAACCAGGCGACTGCGCGAGGCCAATCGGGTGAAGCCAGAGAGCAAATGTCCACAATATCGAGCCCGGGATTCCGCAGGAAGTGGGAAAGGCCCAGTTCGATCCGATCCTCGCTCGCATTGACCTCGATGATCGCGAACCCATCCTTTCTTGCCGCCGCGACAATGAGATCCTTCGTCCCATCTCCCGAGCAACGGGCCAATTTGTAGAAGTTGATGGTATTTCCTGCGACATCAATCTGAAACCTACCTAGGATCTGCCCCGCGCCGCGGACCGGCTTCATCGTAAGAAGTCCATTACGCCCGAGCGGAGCGATAAATCCTCCCGAAGATGTCGCGATCACTCCATGAGCACCGCCGTCGTAGTCCGCTCGATGCCAATCGCCCCTCCCATCAGGGACGAGGAATGTCACATCGGATCGAGTGCTGACGGCCACCGCTGTTTCGGGGAGAGCGGAGAAGGCCATGCCGTTGACAGCCTCTCCCGAGGGTGAGAGCGGGGCAGAAGATGCAGGGCGATCGAACGACTTGCATCGGCCGTCGTAAGAGCCGAGGTAGATTTCTCCGTTCAGTGGGTTTTCTCCCGCCCAGGAAATCTCGAAGTCTTCGAAATGGATCCTCCGACCTGGTTCGTAGGCCGGAATGGCCGAAGAGATGGGTAAATTCATCCGTATTTCCCTTTGAGCAGACGGTCGTGTTGTCGCCTGCTCAGGAGTCGTGCGTCCAACATCTTCTTCAGGGCGACTTTCGGAGCAAGTTGCTTCTTTCGATTCTCGGGTCCGGTCTCGGAGCAAGGCCATAAGGGGAAACCGTGCGTCGGTTGGTTCTTCCCCGGGTCCCAGAACTTGGCGATCTGCTCTCCTTCGGTCCCCAAATCGAGAAGGTTCGACTCCTCGTCACGCCTGAGACCGTATAGGTTGCCATTCGGATCGGAGAAGTCGTGCCGGTCAGCCTCGTCGAAGATGGCGAACTCCTCGGCCTCGCTCAAGTCTACGGCCCATTGAGAGTCGTCCGCGGCTCCTCGACCGTGGTGGGCGATGTAGAAGCAGTAACGTAGGCTCCTCCGTCGTGTTCGGGCGGGATGTTCAGGACAGGGATCGTCACCGCTAGACATTCCCGACTCCTGATGAGCCCCGCCGGCGCCGTCTCTTGCAGGTTTTCTCTCGCGGCAGCTTCATCATAATGCAAAGCCGTCTGCCCGTCGCCATCGGGATGAGTGAGTCTCTTGCCCGGTCGGAGGTTCCCCCCGATCCAGCCTCGCCGATGGACGCGTCGGCTGGTAAGGTGGGACGAACGGGAGATCGCGGTGTCCGAGGTCCGGTCTGGTCGCGAAGGTCATCGGGATGGGCGAGTTCAACCCGTACGAGTCACCGCTCGGAGACATCCCGGGCGGGTTGGATCGGGCTCGGCCGTCGTTGACGGCGGCCCGGGCGTTCTCGATCGTGATCGCGAGCGGCCTCAGCTTCTCGGCGGCCGGCGCGGGGATCGGGTATGCCCTCGGCGTGGTCGCGCCTGCCTATTACCGGGGGGTCTTCTCCAACGGCAACGACCCGAGCTTCGACCCGGCCCAGGTGGGGCTCGGCCTCGGGCTGAGCCAAGGGATGATCTGCGGGGTCGTCGTTGGGATCGCCGTGATCCTGGCCGTCGCCATCTCCCGCCGTCGGGCATGATGGGGCCGGGCCGATGAACCTCCCGGGCTGGGTCGTCTCGGCGGCCGGCGGGGCGGATATCCTTTCCCGACAACGCGGGCGTCAGGCCGCCCGGGCCCTGGAATGACCCCGGCGGCGGGCGACCGCGAGCCCGAGCAGGCCGAGGGCGGCGGTGCCGCAGAGGATCAGGCTCGACGGCTCGGGGACCGGGACGATCGCCGTCAGGAATTGGCCGCTCGTCCCGTTGTGGGCGCCGGAGCCCCCGGCCAGGATGAGGTTGGCGCCGGCGGTCGAGAGGCCCGAGCTGTCCTCGACGAGGATCACGCCGCCGCCTCCGCCGCCGCTGGCGGCGTAGGTGCTCGTGCCGGCGTAGTTGCCCGGCGTGCCGGCCCCGCCCTGGACGTCGATGGTCCCGGCGATCGACACGGTGTTGGCGTGGAGGAAGACCCCGCCGCCCCCGCCCGTGGACGAGGCGTCGCCGCCGATGGCGTCGACCTCTCCGGTGATCGAGAGGCCCTGGAGGGCCCCCAGCTCGATCCCGCCGCCATCGTCAGGGGCACGCCGAACGGCCGCCGCCACTCCGGCGCCCAGACCCCGGTCGCCAGGTCGAGCCCGAGCGGCTGGCCGACCATAACGATCGTCGCCACCAGGGCCCGGCGCCCGGCGCCCGGCGTCGTGGTCGTGGTGGTGGGTCGACCCGTCGGCATGGACGTGGCCCTCGGCCATCAGGGCCGGCTCGAACGCGCGATGCATGGCCTGGCCATCCCGAGGCGACTCATCACGATCCGTTCATTCGGGAATTGTCCCCCAGGGGTG
>JAJYDH010000587.1 GCA_021777685.1 Planctomycetota bacterium
CGGATGGTCACGCCGAGATAGGCCCGCCGGACCCGGCCGAACTGGGCGAGGTCGGCGGCCACCCGCCGGGCCCGGCTGGCCGGCACGGCGAAGCCCACGCCCTCGTAGCCTCCGCCGAGCGTCTTGCTCGCCGTGTTGACCCCGACCACCTCCCCCCGGAGGTTCACCAGCGGCCCGCCCGAGTTGCCCGGGTTGATCGCCGCGTCGGTCTGGATCAGGTCCTCATACAGGGCGATGCCGATCCCCCGCCCCTTGCCGCTGACGATCCCGGCCGTGACCGTGCCCGAGAGCCCGAACGGCTGGCCGACCGCCAGGACCCAGTCCCCCGTGTCGAGGACCTCGGAGTCGCCCCAGTCGGCCTGGACCAGGCCGGTCGGCTCGACCGAGAGCAACGCCAGGTCGCTCTTCGGGTCGCGCCAGACCTGATTGACCGGCCGCTCGCGGCCGTTTCCCAGGACCACGACGACCTGCGGGGCCCCCTGGATGACGTGGTCGTTCGTCAGGACCAGCCCCTTCGCCGCGTCGATCACCACGCCCGAGCCGCCGGGCTCACGAGGGGCCGGCCGGCCGGTGCTCGTCGGGTTGCCGAACGGGTCGCGATCGGGCCTGGGCCCCACCTCGAAGGGATTCGGGACGCCGACCGGTCGAACCGTAACCACGGCCGGCAGGACGCGCCTCGACGCCTTCCGAAAGCTCGCCGAGAGCCCTTCCGCCTCGGCCTGCCCCGGGGCCGGGGAGCAGAGGACCCCCGCCATCATCAGCCCCGAGCCGGCGGACAGGAGGACGAACCGGGCGAGAAGGGAGGGCACGGCAGGACTCCTTCCTGGTCGCGGATGCAGATTGAATCGTTCGAGTCGAATATAACGCGAAGTCCCCATCCTTCCAAGCGGGTAGCTTCGGTTAGCGGGCAACGGGCAGCGGGTAGTAAATGCCAGAATGCGGCTCCCACGGTTATCTTTTCTACCCGCTACCCGCTACCCGCTGCCTGCTACCCCTAGATTCCCATGACCCGGCAGTAATCGCGGGCTTCCTCGTAGGCGGACCGGAGGCGGACGAAGTCGACATGGGAACCGCCGGCGTCGGGGTGGGCGGACTTGGATCGGGCCCGGTAGGCGTCGCGGACCTTGGCGACGGTGTAGGGCGGCTCGACGCCCAGCACCTCCGCCCAGCGGGGCAAGCCCGATCCGGACGCCTCGCCCGTCTCCTCCTCGAAGAATTCGGGATAGAGGAACCGGGCCTCGTCGCGGAACCCCCGGGCGGCCGGGAAGACGTCGGGGAGGACCAGCCAGCGGGCGACCCGCCAATCCTCGTCGCCGTCGTCGTCGAGGATCGCGCGGGTCAGGTCGGACCGGCGGAACGCCCCGTCGAGTCGGCGGGCGACGAGCCGGGAGATGGCCTCGCCGGGGTTCGGATGGCCCCGGGAAGGGCTCCAGAAGACAATCCTCGCCGCCTCCGCCAGCCGTCGGGCCGCCGCGTCGACGCCGGCTCCCGGGTCGGACCGCGCGGCCTGGTCGCGCCAGAAGCCGACGACCGTCACCTCGAACAGGGTCAGGAGCGCCTCGGGATCGGGCGGGGCCTCCTCGGCCCGGACCGAGGGCGGGTCGAGCCCGAGCCTCCGGCGGACGCGGGCGGTGATCCTCCAGACCTCCTCCGCGCCCGGCTGGTCGGACTGGTGGACCTCGTTGGGCAGGCGCGAGCCCCGCCCGATCGCCTCCGAGGCCACGTTGAACGCGAAGCCCGCCAGGCCGGCCGTCTCGTAGATCCCCAGGTGGACCTCGGCCCCCTTGTGGCGGATCTTCGCCAGGAATCGCCGCCCGCCCCTCGGCCGGGCGAGCGCGGAGACGCCCTTCGGGAGCCGTCCCCCCGTCGCTTCATCTCTTCCCATCGGGACCGACCACTCCTGCCGAGACGCGGGCTTGTCGGGATGTCCGACGGGCTCCGCTGACGTTCACCCGCCCCGCCGGAACACGGGCTCCGACTCGTTTGACAATCCCGGCCCCTTGCCGCAACCTGGGAGGTCTCGACCATTCTATCCGATTGACGACTCCGGGGGCGGGATCTCGATGCGTTACGTCTCACACCTGGCCTGCCCGACCTGCGGCGCGACCTATCCGAAAGACCGGGTGATGAACCTCTGCGACCGCGACGGCCGCCCGGTCCAGGTCGTGCTCGACCTCGACCGGCTCAAGGCCGAGCGGGGCCCCGAGGGCGGATGGGACCCGTCCCGGCGCGACCTCTGGCGGTTCGGCGGGCTCCTCCCGCTCGACGTCGCCGACCCGGTCGACCGCGAGTCGGTCGTCTCGCTCGGCGAGGGGAACACCCCGAGCCTCGACTATCCGCACCCCTGGTCGGCCCGGCTGGGATGCCGGTTCGAGGTCAAGGACGAGGGGCGGCCCCACGCCGGCTTCGGGGCCAACCCGACGCTCTCGTTCAAGGACCGGGGGATGGCCATGACGGTCTCGATGGCGAGGGCCCTCGGCCTCGGCCGGCTGGCGGTCCCGACCCAGGGGAACGCGGGCGACTCGCTGGCGACCTACGCCGTCGCCGCCGGGATCGAGGCGGCCGTCGTGATGTCGCCCGACACCGACCGCCCGGTCCTGGGCAACGTCGCGGCGCTGGCGAAACTCCACCCCGACCGCGTCTCGCTGGAACTGGTCCCCGGCACGATCGTCGATTGCGCGGCGAGGATTCGCGAGCATTACGTCCCGAAGGGATATTTCAGCGTCGCGACCTTCCAGGAGCCCGGTTGGCGGACCGAGGGGAAGAAGACGCTCGGGCTGGAGATGGCCGAGCCCCGGGGCGACCGGCTGGCGTCGAGGACCTGGAAGCTGCCCGACGCGATCATCTACCCGACCGGCGGCGGGACCGGCGTGGTGGGCATGGCCAAGGCGTTCGACGAGCTGGAGGCCCTCGGCCTGGTCGGCCCCGAGCGGCCCCGGATGATCTGCGTCCAGAGCGACGCGACCACGCCGATCGTCCGGGCCTACGAGTCGGGAGCCCTGGACATCACGCCCGAGGAGCCCGGCCAGACGGTGGCCACCGGCCTGAACGTGGCCAAGAACGTCGGGCACATCAACGTCCTGCGGATCATCCGCGAGACCGGAGGCTGCGCCGTGGCCGTCTCGGACCGGGCGATCCGCGACGTCATCCGGGCCGAGTGGCGCGACCGTCGGTTCGCCTGGTCGCCCGAAGGGGCGGCCACGCTGGCGGCGATCCCCCAACTGGCCGACCTGGGGATGATCCGCCAGAGGGATCGGATCGTCCTGGTCAACACCGCCTCGCCCGAGAAATACCTGCCGACGATCCGCGAGCTGTTCGACGGCGGTCTCTGAAAGGCCGGCAACTCCGTGCTGGGTTTCGGCGAGATTTCGAAAATCACCCATCGGGTCACGATACGATTCACGCCCGGCGCTGTTAGATGGGGAGACGGGTTCTAGGTGGCCCTCCAGAGGTCCGCCATCGGTCATTTTTGCCAGTCCCGGGAGCATCCCCCATGTCTCAGAGAATCGGTCTGCTCGCCGCGATGGCGGTCCTGGCCCTGGTGCCCGCCCGGGCCGAGGCGCAGAGGGGCCGGAACAGCGGCGTCATCACTCCCTTCGGCCGGTTCAGTCAGGGCGACATGATGGCCAACGGCGGCGACCCCTACGCGGCCGAGGAGATGCGCGAAGAGCAGATGATGTACAAGCAGCAGATGCAGATGATGAAGATGCAGCAGCAGTACATGCAGCAGATGGCCAAGCAGCAGAAGGCCCAGCAGGAGTATTTCAAGAAGAATCCCGCCGCCGCCGCGGCGGC
>JAJYDH010000588.1 GCA_021777685.1 Planctomycetota bacterium
TTTCACTCGGCCCACCCTACAAGGTTAACTTGCGTCAGGATGTTCGCCACCTCATTGGAATAGTTGCCGCAATGCCGGCGCAGCAATATTCGCGGTCAGCTCAATTTGCTCGGTAACGATATCGTAATACTTACTGCCGATGCCCTTGTAGTGGGCGTGCATCTTCTTCGTGTCCAGGGCCCCGGCATCTTCGAGCGCCCCCAATGAACGATTAAAACTGGCGGTGAGAATATGGACGAGGAATCCCGCAATCTGTTCGTCCGTTTGATCCGGCATTGCTGCTCCTCTCAGATCAGCCCGACCCACTTCCGCCCGACCCAGAAGATCCCCAGCATCCCGACCAGCGTCCCGGCCACGGCCGGGTGGCACCAGAGCTGCACCCGGTGGACCAGCGGGGGCGGCTCGGGCAGCTCGGCGAGGGACCGGACGATCTCGGCCACGCGGTCGGCCCGGACGACCTTGCCCTTCGTGACCCGGGCGATCTCCTCCAGGACCTCCGGCCGGGCGGGCCGGCCGACCCGCTCGGCGGCGACCCCCTGGACGTGGAATGAGGCTTCGAGCGTGGCCTTCGTCTGCTTGCAAGTCAGCGTCACCTGGTACTTGCCCGGCTCTCGCGGGTCGAACCGGCCGGCGAAGGTGCCCCACTCCTCGCCGTCGGAGGCGAACCGGACGGTCTCCGACTTGCCCGAGGGGGCGGTGATCCTCGCCGAGACGTCCCCCTGGCGGACGGGCTCTCCGCCGGGCTCCATGACGTTGGCGTGGAGGGTGAGCGTCTGGTCCATCCGGGGCTGGTCGGGCACGTAGTAGAGCCGCATCGTCTCGCCCTTGGCCATGTTCCGCTGGTAGGCCATCCAGCGGACCACCTGGCCCCAGAAGCGATAGTGATACTTGTCCTCGACCCCCTTCCGCCACCGCCAGGCGCCGTCGGTCCCCATGAACAGGACCTTCCCCGCGCCCGAGGTCCGGGTGACGAGCAGGGGGAGACGGCCCGACTCGTTGGCGGCGTCCTTGTGGACGCAGAGGACGTCGGCGCCGGCCTTGGCCCTCGTCACGGGGGCATACCACTGGAAGCCGGGCAGGCCCTCCCAGACCTGGGCGTTGTCGTCGGCCGAGTCGGCCAGCTTGGTCAGCAGGCTCCGCCGGCCCGACTCGGTCAGCTCGAAGTGGTTCGGCGTCCGAGAGCCCCACCCGCCCGGCTGCGACGAGTCGAGCACCACCGGCATCAGGTCGCCCAGCTCGGTCTCCAGCAGCGAGAACTCACGCCCCTCGATCCCCGGCATGAACACCAGCCCACTCGCCTGGTGCTCGACCAGCCCCTTGAGCTGCCGAGCGTCCTCGACGGTGAGCTGGCCGTCGCCGACACCCACGTCGCCCAGGAAGACGACGTCGAACTTGGACAACTCGTCGAGCCCCTGGGGGAACTGCTTGATGTAGTCCTTGTTGCCGCCGCCCGGCTTGCTCAGCCCCGGGTGGAAGAGGAGGCACGAGAGGTCGATCCCCGGGTCGCGCGAGAGGGCGTTCCGGAGGTAGCGGTATTCCCACCGGGGGTACGACTCGACCACCAGGACCCTCAGCTTCTCCTCGCGGATCGCGATCGGGGCCGAGAGGGTGTTGTTGTCGACCAGCGACTCGTCGGCGTGCTTGGGGACGGACAGCGTCAGCGTGTAGTCGCCGGTCCCCTTGGGCTTCCAGGTGACCTCGTCGGTGGTCCTGGCCATCGGCTCGACGCGGACCTCCTTCGTGACCTCGTCGCCGTCGGACGTCTTGAGGGTGACGGTCGTGGCGTAGGCCCTCGGCAGGGCGCTGTCGATCGTGAACGGGATCCGGACGGCCTTGCCGGCGACGCCGAAGGTCGGGGCGTCGAGGGTGAGCAACTCGACGTCGGGGAGCCGGGTCGGGCTGCCCACGGGCACGACGAAGACGGGCACTCCCTTCATCCGGAGCTTGGAGGCGGCCAGGACCGGCGGCTGCCCCTCGTTCCAGTCGCCGTCCGAGGCCAGGACGACCCCCCGGAGGTTGGCGATCGTCTCTGGGGCCTTGCTCAGGGGGTCGTTGAGGTCGGTCCCCCGGCCCGCGCCCCGGGGCGAGAACGGCTGGATGACGACCTGCATCTTGTCGCCCAGCCCCTTCCACGCCTCGGGATGGGTCAGGGCCTCGATCGCCTCGCGGCGGGTCTCGGGCCGGGCCGAGGTCTTCTCGCCCCGCGAGACGTCGCGGGTCTCCATGCTCGGCGAGGCGTCCCAGAGGACGGCGATCGACGCATTTTCCTCGGGCCGGAACTCTTCGACCCACTCCGGCTGGTTCAGGAGGACCGCCGCGAGCAGGACGCAGCCGAGCCGGATCGATTCGAGCGCGGCGACGGCCGGCCGGTAGCCGCTCCGCCGCCAGGCGACGAGGCCGAAGCCGAGCGTCGCCGCGACCGCGACGGCCGAGAGGCCGAGCGACCAGGGGGTCGGCAGGAAGGTGAGCGATCGGGACGCGCTCATGGGCGACCTGGTCCCTCCTGGAGTGCGGGAGCTTGCTCCCGCTTTCGGGCCGCGGAGCTTGCTCCGCCCCCGTTCGAGGTGGTGCCGTTCCGGCGTTCTCGGCTCTCGGAGCAAGCTCCGCCGGGCAAAGCGGGAGCAAGCTCCCGCACTCCAAAGTGCCGTGTGGTCATGTCGGCCTCGATTCGAGGAAGGGGCGGTCGGCCGCCGCCGGGCGGGCCGGCTTCGGCAGGCAGAGGCCGGCCTCGACGACCATCATCGCCATCATGGCGACCAGGAACAGCCGCGAGATCTCCTGGACCAGCGAGCCGGCGTTGTCGGCCGAGTCGTCCACCCGGGCGAAGTCGAGCCCCCGGAACAGCCCGGCCACGCGGGGGGCGGCCAGCACGGGAGCGGCGTCCTCGGCCGCCGGCCGGTTCACGGCGAGCAGCCGGTCGCCCGAGGCGTAGATGCCGGGCTGGGAGGCATAATCGGTCGAGAGCGACCCCTCGGCCCCCGCGATCCGCTGCCATCGGCGGGGGTCGTCCCCCGAAGGGTCGCCGGCGTCGAGCTGCCGGGTCGACTCCAGGACGCCCGCGCCGGCCGCGAGGGCCCGCTGGACCAGGACGTAGAAGACGACGCCCCCGGCCGCGAGCGACGAGTCGGCCGGGTCGCTCGTGGTCGAGACGAAGTAGACCCCTCCTCGGCCGGTCGCGACCCTGGCCAGGAGCGGGGCGCCCCCTTTCAGGGTCGCCAGCGGGGTGACTTCCCCTTCAAGCCCGCAATACCGCCGGACCCCGAGCTGGCCGACCGGCAGGGGCGTGCCGCTCTGGGTCTTCGCGAGCAGGTCCTGGTCCCCTCGCCAGCCGTCGACCGGGACGTCCTGCTCGCCCCCGGCCCAGGACTTCCAGCGGACGCCCAGGAACTCGGCCGGGGTCGGACCCTTCGGCGGGAAGAAGATCACCCGGCCCCCCCGCTCGACGAACGACCGGACGAGTTTCGCCGGCTCCCCCTCGGGGAGCGGGGCCTGCCAGAGGAGGAGGGCGACCTTCTCCCACTCGACCGAGCCGAGCTGCTCGGCCGCGACGACCTCGGCGGTGCTGGGGGTCGCCGGGTCGGGAGCGATCGAGGCGGCGAGCTGGAGCGGCCTGGCGGCCTCGGGGTCCTCGGCCACGACGACCGCCAGCCGGGGACGCGGGCGGTCGAAGGCGAACCAGAACGAGTCGTCGGCCGGGTTGGCGTCGGCGGGGATCGCGACCTTACCCCACCCGCGCCCTCGGCCTTTTTCGAGCGGGATGCGGTGGTCCTTCAGCTCGGCCTCGCGGCCGG
>JAJYDH010000589.1 GCA_021777685.1 Planctomycetota bacterium
TGCCTAACACGCCTTCGAGATCGTGGGCTGCGGGATGATCGCCGAATACCATGCACGGGCGATCGCCGAGATCCCCGACGCTCGGCTGGTGGCCGCGTTCAGCCGGTCGGACGCGAACGGCGCGAAGGTCGCCGCGCTGGCTTCCGGCGAGTGCCGGATCTATGACGACCTCGACGCCATGCTCGCCCATCCCGGCCTCGACGTCGTCTGCGTCTGCACCCCCAGCGGCGCCCACCTGGAGCCCGCCGTCAAGGCGGCGAGGGCGGGCAAACATGTCGTGGTCGAGAAGCCGCTGGAAGTTACCGTCCCGCGCTGCGACGCCATCATCCGGGCCTGCGACGAGGCCGGCGTCCGGCTCTGCGCGATCTTCCCGTCGCGGTTCTCGCCCGCCAACGTCGCCCTCAAGGCGGCCATCGACGAGGGGCGTTTCGGCCGGCTCACCCTGGGCGACACATACGTCAAGTGGTGGCGGACGCAGGAGTATTACGACTCCGGCAAGTGGCGAGGGACCTGGGAACTCGACGGCGGAGGCGCCCTGATGAATCAGGCGATCCACAACGTCGACCTCCTCCAGTGGCTCATGGGCGACGTGGAATCCGTCCAGGCCCTGACCGCGACCCTCGCCCACGAGCGGATCGAGGTCGAGGACTCGGCCGTCGCCGCGATCCGGTTCAAGAACGGGGCGCTCGGGGTGATCGAGGCGTCCACCGCCGCCTTTCCCGGCCTCTTGAAGCGGACCGAGATTCACGGGGAATACGGCTCGGCCCGGGTCGAGCAGGACGACGTCACCCTCTGGTCGTTCCGCGAGGAACGGCCCGGAGACGCCCATGTCATCGCCCCCAAGCATGACACGACCGGAGGTGCGGCCGACCCCAGGGCGATCAACCACGCCGGGCACCGCGATCAGTTGATCGACTTCCTCCGGGCGATCGACTCGGGCACTCCCGCCCTGGTCGACGGCCGGGAAGGGCGGAAGGCGGTCGAGATCATCCGCGCCATCTACCGGTCGAGCCGGCTCGGCGCGGCCGTCAAGCTCCCGCTCGACGACTCGGCGGAGCCGGGCCCGCCCTGATCGACCGTCAGAGCTGGCTACTGTCGAGCGAATGCAGGCCGCATTCGGTCTTCGCCTGGCCCGCCCATCGGCCGGCTCGCTCGTCCTCGCCCTGCCGGATCGCCCGGGTGCACGGCCAGCAGCCGATCGAGGGATAGCCCTGGTCGTGGAGCGGGTTGTACGGGACGTCATTCGTGACGACGAAGGCCCAGACGTCGCGCTTGGTCCACTTCAGCAGGGGATTGACCTTCACCAGGCCGAACTTCGCGTCCCAGCCGACGACGTCGGCCTTCGCCCGGTGCTCGGACTGGTCGGCCCGGATGGCGGAGATCCAGGCGTCGTACCCCTCGACGGCCTTGCGGAGCGGGACGAGCTTGCGGTCATGGCAGCAGCGGTCGGGGTCGCTCGCGTAGATCGGCCCGCCGTTGGACGCCTCGTATTCGGCGACGGACGCCTCGGCCCGGACCATCTCGACCTCGATTCCGTAGCGCCGGGCGATCCGGTCTCGGAGTTCGAGCGTCTCGGGGAACTGGTAGCCGGTGTCCAGGTTGAAGACCCGGACGCGGGGCTCGATCTCGGCGAGCATGTGGAGGATCGCACACCCTTCGGGGCCGAACGCCGTCGCCATCGTCAACTTGGGGTGGAACGCGTCGACGGCCCAGCGGAGGATCTCCTGGGGCCTGGCATTCGCGAGCCTGGCATTCGCCTCGGCCAGGTCCAGGCCCGGGGGGGTCTCGATCATCATGGCTCGCACATCCTCTTCGTCGCCGTCCGGTTATTGTTGCCAATGGTCTGTCGAAAAGTCGACATTCGATCGACCCGGCAGGAGAATCATACACCGTCGTCAAACCCCGTGCGAGTTTCGGGCCGGCCCGCGGGCTCTCCGTCAGGGGGCGGGGGCTGCCTTAAGCCTGGGTTGTCCCTGGGCAGGGGGCGTCCGGAGGGTGAAGGACATCGTCACCGAGGTCCCCCGGACGGGGACCCGCCCGGCGTGGGAGACGTATCCCCGGTCGGCGTCGTTGGCGGAGCTTCGGAAGGGGAGGTCGAGGATCGAGGCGGGGAAGTTGGCGACGGTGATCAGGTCGCCGTCGTCGGCGGCGTAGATCATCGCCTTGCTCCGGGGGTCCTCGAACAGCTCGCTGCCGGCGAAGACCCAGTCTCGGGTCAGGGGCTCGCCGGTGGCGGCGTCCTTGACCCAGTCGCGGGCGTCGGCCTTGCGGGGCTTGCCGTCCTGCTCCCATTCGAGGCCGATGGCGATGGGAGTGCCGGTCGGGGGTTCGAATTTCGGCTCGAAGCGGACCGGATGGCCCGGGGTGGCGCCGACCAGGAGCAGGCCGGCGTGGATCATCCGGGCGGGGGCCTCGGTGGCGAGGATCGACTCGTGCTCCTTGGTCCCCTTCCGGCAGAGGAGGTGTTCGAGCGCCCCGTCCTGGAGCGCGACCCGGGCCCGGACGACGAGGCGTTTGCCCCTGGGATCGAACCAGACGTCCTGGCCGAGCGGCTTCCAGGCCGGGTCCGGCCTGAAGGAGTCGGCCGGCGGGGTCGGGGGCCTGTCCGCCTGGGGGTCGATCGGCCCGGCGAGGGCCAGGGCGGCGAACAAGGTCAGGATGGCCGGCATTGGCTGGGCCTCCGGGGCGGCGGTTCGGGTCCGGGATGACGTCGAATCCGGAGGATTTCAGACTAACCGCGGGCGGCGGGAAATGCAAAAGACCGCCGGGGGAAGGGTCCCCCGGCGGCCGGTCGCGATTGGGAAGTCGCACTACCTGGGTCGATCCGCTCCCCGGATCAGGGGTTCGGGGCGACGGTCTTCACGCCGAGCCGGTCTTCTTCCTCTTCGAGGATGATGATCCGGGGCGTGACCATGAGCATGAGGCTGTCGGTCCGCCGGCCGACGCCGATGTTGCGGAAGAGGCGGTTGATGTAAGGCGTCTTGGACAGGACCGGGACGCCGAACTCGAGCCGCTGCTCTCGCATCCGCTTGACGCCGCCCAGGAGCACGGTGCCGCCGTCGGGGACGGTGACGGTCGTGTTCAGGGTCGTGGTGGTGGTCAGGGGGAGCTGGATCTGGCCGGTGATCGACGACCCCTGGCCGCCGAGGCCGCCGCCGCCGACCGCCGCGGGGACGGGGAACGACTGGAGGCCGTTGATGGTCTGGAAGAACGGGGCGAGCGAGAGCCGGACGTACCGCCGGTCGGCGGAGACGACCGGGGTCACGCTGAGGGTCACGCCGTCTTGCAGCGGGGCCGGGGTCGGGAAGAAGGCGACCGCCGCGAACCCGACGATCGGGGTCAGGGCCGAGATGTAGTACTGGTTCTCGGTGTTGGTGATGCTCGCGTTGGCCCCGTTGAAGGTGGTGATCTTGGGCGCCTGGACGATGTTGTTCCGCGAATCGCCCTGCGCGGCGGTCAGGAACAGGTACATCTCCAGGTCGCTGAGGAACGAGATGCCCAGCGTGGCCCCGGCGGTTGGGATCGCGTTGAAGGGCTGGATCTGCGTGGCACCGCCCTGGGTGAAGGGGATGCCCAGGTTCGGGGTGTAGTTGCCAATGCCGCCGGCCTGGGTGCCGACGACGATGGGGGTCTTCTGGCCGAAGGAGGAGCCGGAGAGGAAGGGGTTGACGACGTAGGTCTGGACGATCCCCGAGCCGGACGAGCCACCCTGGTTGGCCGCGCCTCCGCCTGCGGTCCCGCCGGCCCCGCCGCCGCCGAAGCTGCCC
>JAJYDH010000590.1 GCA_021777685.1 Planctomycetota bacterium
GATGTGGCGAGGGGGCTGCATCATCCGGAGCGCGTTCCTCGGCAAGATCAAGGAGGCGTTCGACAAGGACGAGAAGCTGGCGAACCTGCTCCTCGACCCCTACTTCACCGGCGAGATCAACCGCGCCCAGGCCGGCTGGCGCCGGGTGATCGCCGCCGCATCGACGCACGGCATCCCCGTCCCCTGCATGTCGTCCGCGCTGTCGTACTACGACGGCTACCGTTGCGGCCGGCTCCCCGCCAACCTGCTCCAGGCCCAGCGCGACTTCTTCGGCGCCCACACCTACGAGCGGACGGACAAGCCTCGCGGCGAGTTCTTCCACACCAACTGGACCGGCCGCGGCGGCACGACGGCGTCGACGACGTATAACGTCTGAGGATGGACGATGAACGATGGCCGATGACCGAGATTCCTCCGGCCATCGGCCATCGTTCATTCCTTCAGCCGGGGCTCCAGCTTCCTCAGATTCTCGGCGTAGAGCCCGAGATCATCCCGCCGCTTCCACCGCTGGAGCTGCGCCAGGCGGTTGAGGACCTCTCGCCTGCGGTCGAGCGAGAAGGGATGCGTCCGGCCGAAGGCGAAGAACGGGTTGTCGGGTTGGTCGTTGTTCCTCCGGTGCATCCGCTCGAAGAAGCCGACGAGGGCCCGGGGGTCGTAGCCTTCCTGGTAGAGCCAGGTGGCGGAAGTGCAGTCGGCCTCCGATTCGTGCTCCGGGCGATAGGGGTTCATCATCAGGCCCATCAGGGCGGCCTGGCGGGTGAAGAACTGGTCGAAGTTCATCTCGCCGCCCGGCGGGTTCCGATAGGTGGCCTCGGCCAGCTTGCTCCGCCGGGCGTAGCCGTAGAGGTGGCCGCGATCGAGGTGGGCCAGCTCGTGGGCGACGACCCCGGCGACGGTCGCCTCGTCGGGCTCGTCGAGGAGGGCCGTGGTGAAGGCGAGGAACCCGCCGGGAAACGACTGGCCGTCCGGGATCGGGGCGTCGATCAGCGTGACCTCGATGTTCGGGTAGCGGTCGCGATGGCCCATCCGGTCCGAGAACCGGGCGACGAGGGCCTTGAGATAGTCGAGCTTCTTCGGGTCGTTCACGACCTTGTAGCCCCGGGCGGCGGCCTTCTCCAGGTACTCGGCCCTGGCCTTGAGCCCCGCCTGGCGTTCCTCGGCGATGGTCAGCGTCACGCCTTCCAGCGCGGGGCCTTCCATGTTCGCCAGCTCGTCGAGGAACCCGGAGAACCCCCGGGCCGGGTCCTTGGAGAAGTTCTCCATCATCCGGTCGAACAGGTCGGGCATCGTCCGAGCCGGGGGCCTGGCGGCGACCCTCGACGTGCTCTGACACGGCGGCGGGGCGTCTCGATCGCGACGGACGGCCTTCTTCGCGGCCCTGGTTGACCTCGCCGGGGCCTTCGGGGCCGGGGGCGGGTCGTCCATCCCCGCGAGGAGGATGGCGAAAAGGCCCAGGCCGAGCCAGCGTCCGGTTCGTCGCATGGATGGGTGCTCCTCGATGGTCTCGGCGATGCGCGACCTCGCGTTCATCAGAACGTCCGGCCGGGGTTCGACGCAAGTCCCTCCCTGGAGACGTATCCGGGCGGGGGAATCATTCTTTTTCTCCCGGTCGCTTGACAGATTTCCAGCAACTCGAACACTTAAGGCAATCCGGGCCGGGACCGTGCGACCGACCCCCTCCTGCTCCCGAGGTGGCGCCGATGTCCGGTTCGAGTCGGAGACCAGACCGGAAAGGGCCGGACCATCGGGACTACCCGACCCCGGCCAGGGCCTCCGACCCCTTGGTGACCGGCGCGTCGGAGGCGGTCGGGGAAGACCTCGGGCAGACCGTGGACTTCCTCGGAGATTCCACCGTCACCTACCAGGGCGACGTCGAGGAGCCGGTCGAGAATGACGACGGCTTCCCCGCCGTCGACGACCTGACCGGGCGGATTCTCGGTCAATATCGGATGGGGCCGGTGATCGGCCACGGGTCGATGGCCCGGGTCTACCAGGCCGAGCATCAGTATCTCTGCCGCCCGTGCGCGATCAAGGTGCTCAACCCCGGGCTGGTCGCCCGCCAGCCCCAGATCCGCGAGCAGTTCTGGGCCGAGGCCCGGGTGGTCGCCAACCTGGTCCATCCCCACGTCGTGACGGTCCACAACCTGGGGACCGACCGCGACTACCACTTCATCGAGATGGAATACGTCGAGGGCGGCATCAGCCTCAAGGAGACGCTGGTCAAGGACGGCCCGCTCGACCCGATCCGGGCCTCGAAGCTGGTCCACGAGGTCGTCCTGGCGCTCGGCGCCGCGCACCGGTCGGGGCTGGTCCATCGCGATGTCAAGCCGGCCAACGTCCTGCTGACCACCGAGGGGCGGGCCAAGCTCGCCGACTTCGGCCTGGTCCGCCGCCACGGCGAACCCGGCCAGGGCGGGGCGAAGGTCGCCGGCACGCCCACGTTCATGGCCCCCGAGCTGTTCCTGGGATCGCCGGCCAGCCCCCGGTCGGACGTCTACGCGGTCGGGGTGATGTTCTATTATCTGCTCTCGGCCCGCCTGCCCTTCTCGGCCGACCGGGTCGCCCGCTTGATCAGGCTCCACCGGCACCAGCCGGTCCCCGACATCCGCCTGCTCATCCCGACCATCAACGAGCAGCTTGTCGAGATCCTCGCCCGATGCCTGGCCAAGGAGCCGTCCGCCCGGTTCGCGACCGCCGAGGAACTCGCCGACGAGCTCGACACCGCCATCGCCCAGCTCCGCGACACCGAGGGGCTCCTCCGCGAGAGCGTCGAGGGGCTGGATTGCTTCATCCAGGGGGCCCGCGACCAGTTCCGGGTCCTCTTCAAGCTGCCCAACGACCGGCTCCAGGAGGTCTACCTCGAAGTCGGCCAGAACCGGCACAACGAGCGGCTGCTCTCGATCTTCTCCGTCTGCTGCCCGGCCGAGCACCGGCACTACGAGTTCGCCCTCAAGCTCAACGCCGAGATGACCTACGGCGGCCTCTCGGTCCGCGAGGTCAACGGCCAGGCGATGTTCGTGATGACCCGGACCTTCCCCCGGGGGCACGTCCACCCCGAGGACGTCCGGGCCGCGCTGATCGACATCGCCCGGCGGAGCGACTGGGTCGAGCAGCAGTTGACCCACGCCGACGTCTATTGAAAGGCCCCGAGCGATGTCGGACATGGCCACGGCCAGCCTGGTGCTCTCGACGTTCGTGCTCCTGGTCGCCGCCCTTCTGGGCTGGCGAGAGTGGAGCGATCGACGCGACCGCGCCCCGGACCTCTCGCCGGAGGACGCCCGCCACTTCGCCTATCAGGACACCCGGCGCTCGTTGGGGATCGTCGTCATGACCCTGCTCGCCGTCGGGCTCGTCGTCGGCTCGCGGGTCCCGACCCGGCTGGACAACAAGGCCAACCCCCAGTTCCTGGGAATCTGGCTGGGCGTCTTCCTGCTGATCTTCGTCCTGCTGACGCTGGCGATGGTCGACTGGGTCGCCCTCCGCCTCTTCGCCCGGAGGCATCGCGGTCGGATGCACCGCGAACGGATCGAGATCCTCCGGGACGAGAAGGAGCGCAGGGAAGCCTCCCGGGAAGAGTCGAACGGCCACGGCAAGGGGCCGCTCGGCGACCTGTTCCGTTGATGCGGACGAAGGCCGAATCCGGCTCCCTCTCCCGGAACGGTGTAGGAGTTACGCAGTTGACAACTGGTCCAAGCCGGCAGGCTTCGGATTGGTCAATTCTGGTAGGGTGGGCACCGCCCACTACGATCGAGGCAGCATGGT
>JAJYDH010000591.1 GCA_021777685.1 Planctomycetota bacterium
CGGAGAGGGCCACGCCGAGCCCGGCGGGTTTCGCTTCCGCTCCACCGCCCTACAAGATTTTCACCCGAGAGTGTGATAGGGAATCCGCCCCCGAGCGATAGTATCAAGGACCGTCATCGCGACGCGGCCCGTTCGTGAGGTTCCCGGGAAGATCGACGGTTTCCCGGCCTCCGATCCTGTTCGGGGCCGGCCCGAGCCGTTACCCTGGTCTGGCCAGGAAGCCGCGACGTCGTTGGGTTCGTGTGGGAATTGGGTTCGCATTCCTGATCTTCGTAGGGTGGGCCGAGTGAAACGAGGCCCACCACGGATCGGGAATGCTGGTGGGCCTCGTTTCACTCGGCCCACCCTACGCATCTTCATGTTGGGTTCGCATTTTGGGTTCGCCTTGGCGGCGGATTCGCGCCGGTGTTGGGTTCGTGTTCTCGGGGAGTGGCTCCATGATGATCCGGATCGGGCACAGTCGGCGGGCCGGGTTGGCTTTGCATTTTAGCCTGGCCCTGGCCCTCGCGGGCGGGACAGCCCGGGCGCAGGAACCCTCTCCGAGGCCCGCCAGGGCCGAGGCGACCTGGCCCGGACTGACCCGGGCGGGGACGGTCCTGCTGCCCAACGGCTGGTCGCTCCGACCCGCCGGCAAACAGGCGAAGCTGGGCGACTTCCCCGTGGCCATCGCCGAGCACCCCGGCGAGCCGGTCCTGGCCGTGCTCCACGCCGGCTACGGCGAGCATGAGGTCGTCACCCTCGACGCCGCCTCGGGCAAGGTCATCGCCCGGGTCGCGCTCAAGGAGTCGTTCCAGGGCCTCGCCTGGTCGTCCGACGGCAAGAAACTGTTCGTCGGCGGCGGGTGGGACGACGTCATCTATCGGTTCGACCACGCGGGCGGGCTGCTCTCGAACCGGTTCGAGATCAAGTATCCGCCGAAGCCGGACGGCGGCCGGAGGGTCCCCGCCGGGTTGGCTTTGTCTTCCGACGCCGGGACGCTCTGGGTCGCCAACGCCTTCGGCCACACCGTGGCGACGTTCGACGGCTCGGGGGCGATCCGCAAGGAGATCGACCTCGGCCAGGACTCCTTCCCCTACGGCCTGGCCTGGGATCAGAAGGGAGCCCGGCTCTACGTCAGCCTCTGGAACCGGGCCGAGGTCGCCGTGATCGACTCCAACAAGGGGGAGGTCATCGCCCGATGGCCGACCCAGGAGCACCCCAACGAGTTGATCCTGACCAAAGGGGCCGAGATCCTCTACGTCGCCAACGCCAACCGCAACACCGTCTCGGTCTTCGACACCGACTCCGGCGCGGCGCTGGAGACCATCGGCACGGCGATCGACCCCAAGGCCCCGCCGGGCTCGACCCCCAGCTCCCTGGCGCTCACGCCCGACGAGACGATCCTGTTCGTCGCCAACGCCAACACCAACGACGTGGCCGCGGTGAACGTCGAGACGCCTCGCGAGAGCAAGCCGCTCGGCTTCATCCCCGCCGGCTGGTATCCGACCTCGGTCCGCGTCGCCCGCGACGGCAAGACGCTCTACATCGCCAACGGCAAGGGGACGTCGTCCAGGGCCAACCGCGACGGCCCCAACCCCCTGGCCCGGCCCAACGCCGGGGTCCGCGAGTACATCGCCGGGCTGTTCCAGGGCTCGCTCTCGATCCTCCCCCTGCCCGGCCCGAAGGAGATGGCCGGCTACTCGAAGACCGTCTACGAGTGCAGCCCCCTCCGCGCCCGGGCCACCGAGCCCGCCCCGCCCAGGCCCGCCGGCCACCCGGTCCCGATGAAGGTCGGCGACCCCTCGCCCATCAAGCATTGCGTGTACATCATCAAGGAGAACCGGACCTACGACCAGGTCTTCGGCGACATCCCCGAGGGGAACGGAGAGAAGGCCCTCTGCCTGTTCCCCGAGGAGGTCACGCCCAACCATCACGCCCTGGTCCGGGAATTCGTCCTGCTCGACAACTTCTACGCCGAGGCCGAGGTGAGCGCCGACGGCCACGAGTGGTCGATGGGCGCCTATGCGTCGGACTTCGTCGAGCGGACCTGGCCGCTCTCGTACCGGGGCGACCGCCGGGTCCCCTACCCGGCCGAAGGGGCGCTCGCCCTCGCCCGCCCGGCCAACGGCTACATCTGGGACCGCGCCGCGGCGAAGGGGCTGTCGTACCGGAGCTACGGCGAGTTCATCAAGAACGGCCGGACGCCCGACGACCCGTCGACCACCGGGGTCGAGGCCCTCAAGGGGCACTTCGACCCCAGGTTCCGCGGCTATGACCTGAACTACCCCGACGCGAAGCGGGCCGACCGGTTCCTCGAAGAGCTGGCCGGGTTCGAGAAGTCGGGCGACCTGCCCAACCTGATCGTGCTCCGGCTGCCCAACGACCACACCTCCGGCACCCGCCCCGGCGTCCTGACCGTGACGTCGATGGTCGCCGACAACGACCTGGCGCTCGGCCGGGTGGTCGAGGGGCTGAGCAGGAGCAAGTTCTGGCCGAACATGGCCATCTTCGTCGTCGAGGACGACGCCCAAAACGGCTCGGACCACGTCGACGCCCACCGGACGGTCGCGCTGGCGATCAGCCCTTATATCAAAAAACACTCGGTCGACTCGACGATGTACAGCACCTCGTCGATGCTCAGGACGATGGAGCTGATGCTGGGACTGGAGCCGATGAGCCAGTTCGACGCCGCCGCCCGGCCGATGGCCGAGTCGTTCGTCCCGACCGCCGACCTCGCCCCCTACGCCGCCCGGCCCGCCCGGGTCGACCTGAACGCCCGGAACGCCCGGGACGCCGTCGGCGCCGAGGTCTCGCTCCGGCTCGACCTCGACGAGGCCGAGGACCGCGCCGACGACCTCGTCTTCAACGAGATCATCTGGAAGGCGGTCAAGGGGAAGGACTCGCCGATGCCCGCGCCTGTCCGCTCGGCGTTCGTCATCCCCCGGCCGAAGGCCGAGGAGGACGACGACTGACAGCCGCATCAAACATGAACATCCAGATAAAATATTATCAAAACACGATCAATGATCGACCCGAGGCCATCCCATGCCCGAGACCGCCGTCCTGCTGATCGCGCACGGGAGCCGGCATGCCCCGGCCAATGACGACCTCGTCCGGATCGCGGGCCGGATCGCCGACCGGGGCGAATATCGGATCGTCGAGCCGTCGTTCCTGGAACTGGCCGAGCCGGATATCGCCCGGGGCGGGGCCCGGTGCGTCGAGCTTGGGGCGACCCGGGTCCTGATGGTCCCGTACTTCCTCTCGGCCGGCGTCCACCTGCTCCGCGACCTGACCGCCGCCCGCGATGACCTCCAGCAGAGGCACCCGGGCGTCGAGTTCCGGCTCGGCCCGCCGCTCGGGCCCGACCCCTTGCTCGAAACCCTGGTCGCCGAGCGGGTCCGCCAGCTCGACACCGACGCCCCGCCGCCCGAGTTCGCCCCGAGCGGCGAGATGGCCGGCCGCTACGCCCCGATGGGCGATCATTGACCGGCCCGGATCAGCCGGCGGGGGCGACCTCCGCCGCTCGGGGCGCCGGGCGGCTCGCCCAGGCGATCCCGAGGAGGACGAGCCCCCCTCCGGCGGCGGCGATCGGCGAGATCCGCTCGTCGAACAGGAGGTAGCCCCAGAGGACCGTCAGGAGCGGGGCGACGTTGCCGAACGTGGCCACCTGGCTGGCGTCGAGGCTCCGCATCGAGAGGTTCTGGAACGCCAGGCCGCCGATGCTCACGACCACCGAGAGGTACGCCAGGCCGAGCCAGGCGCCCGTCGAGACGTTCGCCATCG
>JAJYDH010000592.1 GCA_021777685.1 Planctomycetota bacterium
CCCATCGATACGCGTTCTTGGTCCGGCCGAAGACGTGCAGGACCAGCCCCGGCTGATCGCCCGGCGCGGGTTTGCCGTCATGAGCGTCGATGAACCGGACCTCGGTCAGCTTCGCGTCCCGGCCGTGGAGGACCACGTCGAGCCGGAGCCGGTCGTCCTCGCCCTGCTTCCCCGCCGGGACGATCACCGCGTAGGGCTGCACCGACCCGTCGACCTTCGACCGATACCCTCGGACGACCGAGCCCGTCGCCGTCGTCCACGGGGCCTTGCCGCCGGCCAGGGCCTTGGCGCGCTCCATCCCCTTCGCGATCACCTTCAGGGTCCGCGCGACGTCCCTCGGCTCGCGGAACTCGTCGAACCGGACGACCCACTCGGCCGCCTTGAGGCAGACCTCGACGTCCGAGACCGCCTCGCGCAGGGCCGCCTCCTCGACGACCTTGCCCCGGAGCCCCTCCAGCGCATTCGCCAGCTCGGCCGACTTCGCGGCGATCTCGGCCTTCTCCGCCTCGGTCGCCCGGTACGATTCGGCCGCCTTCGGGGCCTGCCACGCCGACGCCATCGGACCCCCCGTCAGCACGAGCCCCGCGACCAGCGCCGCCCAACCCCTCGCCCGGTTCCGCATGGAGCACCCATCCCCTTCGCCTTCGTGGAGCGACCGATCGTCAAGGATGACCAATCTACCAGATGGAACCCGGCCGGTGGGAAAGAGTGGCTCGGGCGAATGCTAGACTTCGCCTGTCTTCTGAACTCCGGATGGGCTAATCTCAAGCAAGGGCTTCCGATGGGCGAGCCGTATGAGATCCGATATGCGGATGAGGCCGTCTCGGACCTCCGGTCTCTCCGACCCTTCGACCAGCGTAAAGTCCTCGAAGGTGTCGAGCGCCATCTGAACTTTCAGCCCAGGTTCGTCAGCCGAAGCCGCATCAAGCTCATGACGCAGCCATTCTGGAGCCAGTATCGACTCCGATTGGATGAGGCCCGCGTCTACTACGATGTGGCCGATGACCCGCCGATCGTGAATGTCCTTCGAGTGCTCATGAAGACGACCGGGACGACGCCCGAGGAATCGCCATGAAGACCGTTGATTGGACGGACAACCTCTCGCTGAACGACATCCTCAAGCCGGGCGAGCAGGATGAAGTCATCCTCTTGAAGGATGGGCACGCGGTCGCGCTACTGACGCCCTTCGACGATGACGACCTGCAATGGTTCGAGCGCGAGCGCGATCCGGCCTTCCTGGCCTCGATCGCGGAGGCACGTCGTCAGGTCGAGCAAGGGCGCACCACGGGCCACGCCGACCTGAAGCGCCAGTTGGGGCTCGATTGAGGGACGGGTCCGAAGACGGGAGCTCGGACACCGCACCGGAAGCCTGGTCTCGGCTCAGATTGGTGGTCAGGGAACTTGATCCAATGTCCGAACTTGCCATGCCGACCCAGTTCATGGCCAAGAGGTGGGTTTTTGTCGTTCAGGCGATCTTCTTCGGCGCTTTCGCGGCCTTCGGCCTCATACTCGGCCCACTCTTCCTCTTCGGCTTCATGAAAGATGTCAAAGGTAATCCGGCCACCGATGCGGGAATCGCGCTGACTTCCATGAGTCTACCATTTGTCCTGATCTTTGCCCTGGCGATCTATAACCTGAAAGCCAGGCGACGCCCCCTCCTGCGGCTCTGTCGCGAAGGGATCGAATTCGTGCTGATCGGCTCATCTTCCCTCGATGGGATTCCCATGATCCCCGGGCTGGTCCGCCTTGCATGGCTGATCCTCTCGACGCAAGGGTTCAGGCAACAAGTCGTCTGCATTCCCTGGCGAGACTTTGAATGTGCAACCGTGTCTGGCCCCCCGATGGACCATTGTCTCACGATTGAGGACAGTCTCTCCCTCGTAACCTCCCAGGCGCTCCCGTTGGGCACATATGCCACCGACCGGATCGTTTTACGTGAAGCGACGTTCCGCACGCCCTTGGCCGAGATCGCCACGGCAATCAACCTTCACGCGAGCAAGCCTGATGCCCGAGGGGGGTTGGCGAGTTGGGGCGATGTCGTGCCGGCCGATGCCTGACCTGATGCTTCGGCGGATACCCGCCAATTTTCCGGCCGGGGTGCAGGAGGCCCGGCCTCGGCCACGATCATAATAACCCGGCCGAGACCCGAGACCTCCCGAGGGGCGACCGATGAACTGGCCGACGCCCACCCTGGCCGATGTCCTGCGGGCCAGGGCCTCGATCTCCCCCTACCTGCGCCCCACGCCGACGCTCGAGCGCCCGGCCCTCGACGAGGCGCTGGGGTGTCGCGTGCATCTCAAGTGCGAGAACCTCAACCCGACGGGGGCGTTCAAGGTCCGAGGGGGGGTCAACCTGCTGGCGAACCTCGAACCCGGGCGGCGTTCCCGGGGCGTCCTGGCCGCCTCGACGGGCAACCATGCCCAGTCGGTCGCCTACGCGGCTCGCCTGTTCGGCACCCGGGCGGTCATCTACATGCCCGAGGCGGCCAACCCCCTCAAGGTGGCCGCGACCCGCGCCCTCGGGGCCGAGGTCGTCCTGATCGGCCGCGACTTCGACGACGCCCGGCGGGCCGCCGAGGACCGGGCCGGGCGGGAGGGCCTGCGCTACGTCCATTCGGCCGACGAGCCGCTGCTGATCGCCGGCGTGGCCACCTACGCGCTGGAGCTGTTCGAGGCCGCGCCCGACCTGGACGCCCTCTTCGTGCCGGTCGGGGCGGGCAGCGGGGTCCTGGGCGCGGCGGTGGTGGCCCGGGCCGTGAGCCCGTCGACGAGGATCGTCGGCGTCCAGGCCGAGGGGGCGCCGGCGGTCTACCTGTCGTGGAAGGCGGGGCGGCGGGTCGTCACGGACAAGGTCTCGACGTTCGCCGAGGGGCTGGCGACCCGCGAGCCGTTCGACCTGCCCCTGCAACTCCTGCCCGGCCTGGTCGACGAGATCATGCTCGTGACCGACGCCGAGCTGGAATCGGCGATCCGCCTCCTGATCGAGACGACGGGGCAGGTCGCCGAGGGGGCCGGAGCCGCCGCGATGGCCGGGGCCCTCCGCCGCCGCCCGGAGCTGGAGGGCCGGTCGACGGGGATCGTCCTGAGCGGCGGCAACCTCGGGATCGAGGCGCTGAGGCGAATCCTCGGGCCGGCCGCCGGCTGATCGACCGGGCCTCGGGGGCATATCGCGCCCGGAATCGAAGAGTTTTCACCACGGAGATCACAGAGGACACAGAGTTGGATCAAGAGAGGAGTTTGATCCGGCTCGTCCTCTTTCTGTGCCCGCTGTGATCTCCGTGGTGAAAACTCTTCGATCCTCGGGATCATCCTGGGATGGGTCATGAGCCTTCCCATTCCCCGATCGCCACCAGGGGAATCCGTTTTGGAGATCTGGGCGAATTGGCTTGATAGGTGAAAATGGTCATGCCCGACCAGCCAGTCGGCAATCCGTCAGGTCGCACACTTTATATTGTAAAGTCGATTTTTTGAGGTCGTTTCTCGCCGATTTTGGTCGATTCCGGATCCATTTCGGGCGAAATCGGGGCCATTTTGGCCTCTTTTCGGGTCGATCGGGCGCCGAATCGAGGTGCTTTGCCGTGCCAAGTCTGGTCGGTCTCCGGTGTGGCTTCGACGGCCCCGCGCCGACTCATCCCGGCCGGCCGGACCCTGGCCGGTTCCATTTTGCACTCGTTCCCACGCTCCGCGTGGGAATGCCGTCTTCGACGCTCCGCGTCGTCTTCGCACCGGGCCACGCTCCTCAGCAGAGGACGCGGAGCGTCC
>JAJYDH010000062.1 GCA_021777685.1 Planctomycetota bacterium
GCATCGTCCAGGGTCGTCGTCAGCGGCTTCTCGCAGAGGACGCCGATCCCGGCCGAGGCGGCGGCGTCGGCCGGGCCGTAGTGGGCGTCGTTGGGGGTGACGATCGTGACGTAGTCGATCCGCTCCGAGTCGGGAAGCGCGGCCTCGGCCTTCATCATGGACTGCCAGTCGCCGTAACCTCTTGTGAAGAAAAGATCTTTGGCCGACTCGATAGACTCCTCGGGCTTGCTCCGCAAGGCGCCCGCGGTCAGCTCGGCCGAGTTGTCCAACAGGATGGCCCGGCGATGGGGAGCACCGAAGAAATTCGCCGGCCCGCCCCCCCCGACCATACCCACGCGCAGCTTCCGTCGACTCATCGCGTCAGACTCCCCGATCGATTCCCTGGTGACTGGAGGCCGGTGCGGATCTGGCCCGCCCCAGAGCATACTCAGCCGGGTGGCCGGCCACCAGTCACCAGCCGCCGCTCCCCACGGTTGTTTCATTCTCACTTTGGGAGGGTCAACGGGGACTGGCTCCGGCTGGAATCGGCGGGAGCCTGTTTCCCTTGAATCGCCCACTTTGCCTCGGGAAAGGGGAAGGGCACCTCCGCTGCGCTGCGGAGCCAGTCCCCTTTCCCGAGGTAAAGCGAGAATGAAACAGCCCTGCGCTGCTCCCAGACGAACCCAATTCCCGACCGACGCACCAGAAGACAAACCCAACCCGCGGATCGAAAGCTGCATTGGAGTGGGAAGACGCCCAACCCACCAGAAGACAAACCCAACGCAGACCGAGACGATCCCGAAGACTCTCACCAGATCGCGAAAAGGCGAACCCAACCACACCTCCCGAACGACCGCTCGAAAAGGCGAACCCAACCCGATGAATTGGCCCGGATACTCCCACTCGAAGCCAACCTCACCCTGTAAAAGACGAAGCCAATCTCACGAACGACGCCCCGCGACGTCGCCTGCTATACCTTCACCCGAAAGCGCGACCTTCGAACACACAATCTCGCGGATTCCCGCACTCGTCGCCCCGACACCCTATCCAGGAGGATGTCAAAGTCGCTCTTGCAGGGCGGGTGAGCGGTAGCGAAACCCGCCGGGTGACTACCGCTCACCCGCCCTGCAAGAAAGACGTCTTGATTTGAATTTGCCATCCTCCTGACACCCGCCCCCCGCTTCTTGCCTTGCCGATCGATCGGCCCTTATCATGGCATCGAACCGATGAACGGCCAACCATGAGGTCCCGAGACGTGTTGACCTTGGAGCGGCTGAGAGAACCCTCGGACGAAGATCGTCGAATTCGACCCGACCTGCTCCGAGCGTCTCAACATCCCCGACTGCCCAGTCTGGGAAGACCATGTCACCTTGGCGCGTTGCCAGCGTTGGCCCGCGATTGGCCATGAACAAGCCGCGTGACGGAAAATTTTACATCCCCGAAATGCCCGTCTTAATATTTGCCACGGCATTGGCGATGGCCCTGACTCGGCATTCGTGGCCGGGCTATATCGAGTCTTTCGGGCCGGGCGGAGATGCCTATCATCAAACCTTTGCGACCTTCATGTATCAGGTGAGATATCTGATCTACACGGCCTCTTACTTCACAGCCAGTTGGTCGCTGGCCTGCTTGATACTCGGACTTCGCCAATCCAGCACGAATTCACGGGCCCTTTTCAGCCAACCGGGCATGGTCGCCTGCTTGACGACGGCGGTCGTGGTGGCTTTCCGGATCGCCACTAATTCGATCTCTCTGCTTGTCAGCCATTTGACATTTGGCGATATGGCAATATTCGACTTAATAACCATAAATCTAAGCGACACGCTCACGCAGGTCCCTTCCGAGATCGGCTGCGCGGTCGCGGCGGCCTGGGTCGTGCAGTGGGCGGGCGGCCGTTGGCAATCGGAATCGAGCTGGACTGGCCGCATGGGTCGGGCTCTCGGAATTCTCTGGATATTGACCATTCCTTTCTCTCCGTTTAGTTGGAGCACATGAGTAGCGGCGGAGATCGGGCCAACCTGCCTCGGGACCGCTCCCCCGAGGCCCCCAGATCCGGACTTGCCGAAATACAGCGGTCCTCATCCGCCTGACGCCCAATCGGGGCGTCAGGCGGATGAGGACCGCTGTCGTGGTTGGACTCGCGATCAGTCGGCCCAGGCGAAGTCGCCGAGCGACCTGCCGCTGACACGTCGGAAGGTGGCCGACCTGGCCAGGGAGGACAGGGCGGGCGAGCGATCCAGGACGAGCCGGATCGGGCCGGAGAACCCGGACCGTTCCGAGCGAGGCCGCAACACTCCCGCGGAGTCGGGAGTGTTGTTCCGGGCCTCCCGCGTGTCGAGCCCGCAGCCGAAGCGTTCGGGGGCGATCAGCGGACGGATGATCGTGTCGACCTTCCCCGCGCAGAATGCCTTCTGGAGCGTCTGGTCCTTGAGGACGTTCGCGAGCGAGGCCATGATCATCCCCTGGTCGATCGCCAGCTCGCACTCGGCGACCCTGCCGCTGGCCACGTCGACCGCGTCGAGGAAGCCGTGAGGCCCGTAGGCCTTGAACCGGCCGGCGAGGATCTCGATGTTGTTGAGCGCCTCTCGGGGTGCGTAGGCCAGGGCCAGGAACGAGGCGTGAGGGGTCATGACGGTGTCGCCGGCCGACTCGGCCTTGCGGCCGTCGACGCTCAGGGCCGGCACGCCGTAGACCCGGTAGCCGCCGCCGGGGATGCTCGAAGGCGATGCCCCCCACGCGGCCAGCCGGCCGTCCTGCGTCGCGTTCTCGATCGACGCCCGGACGTAGAGGGGATGGTTGACGCCCCAGCCGTTGGGCGCCCAGTCGGCCTCGGGGATGAACAGCGTCACCATCAGGGCCTCGAACATCGAGCCGTCCCAGCTCGGCACGACCCGAAGCCCCCGGTAGGTCCGGAACCCCTCGTCGACCGGCACGCCGAGATACTCGCGGACCTCGCCCCGGCCGGTCGGCATCCGGGAGTCGCCGTCGGGCGGCCGGGCCCTGGAGAGCCGGAAGTAATGGTCGGGCGGAACCTGGCCGAGCGCGATCCCGATATAGCTGGCGATCCGCGCCTCGGTGTTCAGCATCCCGTAGTGGAAGCCGGCGAAGGAGTTGTTGTCGCTGTAGTAGCCGCCCCGGAGCAGCCCGGGGTGGACGGAGGGGTTTGTCGGGTCGTAGGGGTCGTAGAAGAATCCGAAGTTCATCGGGGCGAGCAGCGCGTCGGCCCTCTCGCGGAGGTCGGGCCGGGCGTTGCGGACCATGATGAGGGCGGCGGCGAGCCAGCCGTTATCGACCGTCGAGAGGAAAGGGCGGACCGGCCCTCCCCCCGGCCAGATCTTCAGAGTCGACCCGTCCCGGGGGTCGTACCAGTTATAGAAGAATCCGTGCGAGCGTTCGAGCTTCTCGATCGCCCCGAGCGACCGGGTCAATCGGGCCGTCGCCTCGACCCGGTCGATGATCCCCAGATCCTCGGCCGCGAGCGTGCTCCAGAGGTAAGCGCCGATGTCGGATGGTGACGTATAGGGGGCCGTCGACCAGCCGTCGGCGGTCCTGGACAGCATGTCTGAGGGCAGGCCGCTGGGCATCGCCAGGGCGTCGAACGACCGCCAGGTGTCCCTCGCGTATCCGCCGAGGATCGTCCGATCCGCCGGGCTGATGACGGGCGACTCCGCCCTCAGGGCCGAGGGGCAGGTCAGCAGGACGAGCAAGGCCGAGAGCCTTCGCCATTTCATTGGTCGAGTCCTCCCCACGCCTATTACGATAGGACGCGGAGGGGCTCGGGACGGCCGCACCCGACGAAAGGACCGGTCGGGAGCGAAATCCCTCGCCCACGCGCCTCACGACCTTCGGTTTTATCGGACGCCCGTGCAAGCCTCGATCACACGTCGCCCGATCACAATTACGACCGGGAAGTCGGGCCAGTTCAGCTCGCCCCTCGCGATCGACGACATCCCTCGTCCTCGATCCCGACGACTCCCCGAGGGGCCAAGAACGGCCCGAGAAACCCCTGAGAAATGAATCGACGCGAGGAGGACGACCCCTCGAACTCGTCGCGTCTCACCCCATCTCTAACGATCGGCCGAAAGCCAGGACGGCTGGACCGGCTCGTCAAGGATTCATGAAGAATCTATTAGATTGTGCACGATGAATCGATCATGAGCAAGAGGAGAGGTTGCAATTCTGGGGAGTGGCGAAGTTCGTCCCGCCCCGGTATCCTCGTCCGATCGGCCGAACGACGCCCGCTCGAACGACTTGAGACGCAAAGACGATACCAGTGACTTCACCGCTTGTGACGCGAATCGTGTTGATGCTGGGCATCATGCACGCGACCATGATATCGGATCGCCCGGCGACAACGGCCTTCGGCCGATCGTGCGGTGAGATCGAGGCCGATTCCATCCCGAATCCGGAGGATTCCAGGCCCCGGGGCGGCGATGCCTCCCGGCCCGGGAAATCCGACGCGCCCTCGCGACTCGTCCGGATCAAGCCGGCCGTCGCAAGCTCGGATCATCGCCCGATCGACCGGGATATCGCCATCGACGAGGGGAGCGGATCGAGATGATCGGACGGACGGTTTCCAGGACAAGCCTGCTCGTCGGCCTGGCCCTGCTGGCGGCGGCGCCCGGGCTCGCGGCGGGTCAAGGGTCGGATTATGTCAAGGCGCATTACACCAAGCACGAATTCAAGATCCCGATGCGGGACGGCGTCCGGCTGTTCACGAGCGTCTACGTCCCCAAGGACGATTCCAGGCAGTATCCGATCCTTTTGAACCGGACCCCATACAGCGTCAGGCCTTACGGCGTGGACCGGTCGATGGCCAGCCTGGGGCCGAACGGCTCGTTCGGCGAGAAAGGGTACATCTTCGCCTACCAGGACGTCCGCGGCCGATGGATGTCCGAGGGCGTCTTCGTGAACATGAGGCCGATCGCGGCGGACGCCGACAAGGATGCCGTGGACGAGTCCACCGACACCTTCGACACGATCGACTGGCTGGTCAAGAACATCCCCAACAACAACGGGCGGGTGGGCCAGTCGGGCATCTCCTACCCCGGCTTCTACACGGCCTGCGGCCTGGTGAACTCCCACCCCGCCCTCAAGGCGGCCTCGCCCCAGGCGCCCGTGACCGACTGGTTCGTGGGGGACGACTTCCACCACAACGGGGCCTTCTTCCTGCCCCACGGCTTCAACTTCCTGGCCAACTTCGGCCGCCCCCGCCCCTACCCCACCAGCAAGGGCGTCACGCCGTTCGAGCACGGGACGCCCGACGGCTACGACTTTTTCCTCAAGCTCGGCCCGCTCGCGAACGCCGACGCCCGCCACTTCAAGGGGGACGTCGCCTTCTGGGACGAGTTGATGCATCACGGGACCTACGACGCCTACTGGAAGGCGAAGAACCTCCGGCCCCACCTCAAGAAGGTCAAGCCGGCGGTCATGACCGTCGGCGGCTGGTTCGACGCCGAGAACCTCTTCGGCGCCCTGGAGTGTTACCGGAACATCGAGGCGTCCAGCCCGGGGATCTCCAACATGCTCGTCATGGGCCCCTGGTTCCACGGCCAGTGGGGCGGCCGGTCCGACCCCGGGTCGTCGCTCGGCCCCGTCCGGTTCGACGCCAGGACGGCCGACTTCTACCGCGAGTCGATCGAACTCCCCTTCTTCGAGCACCACCTCAAGGGGGCGCCCGACCCGAAGCTCCCCGAGGCGTTCGTCTTCCGGACCGGCTCGAACGAGTGGAAACGGCTCGACGCCTGGCCTCCGAAGTCAGCCCGCCCGCGCTCGCTCGTCCTCCTGCCGGAAGGAAAGCTCGCACTCGACCCCAGGCCGAGGCCGGAGGACGAGGGCTTCGACGAATACGTCAGCGACCCCTCGAAGCCGGTCCCGTCCAACCCCAACATCGCGATCGGGATGACCCGCGAGTACATGGTCGACGACCAGCGGTTCGCCGCCCGGAGGCCCGACGTGCTCGTCTACCAGACCGAACCGCTGGAGGCCGACCTCACGCTGGCCGGGCCGGTCTCGCCCGACCTCCGCGTCTCCACGACCGGCACCGACTCCGACTGGATCGTCAAGCTGATCGACGTCTATCCCGACGACTACCCCGACCCCGAGCCCAACCCCGAGGGCGTCAAGATGGGCGGCTACCAGCAGCTCGTCCGGGGCGACGTGATGCGCGGGAGGTTCCGCGACGGGCTGGACGCCCCGAAGCCCTTCGAACCGGGCAAGCCCACGGCCGTCGGGATGAAGATGAACGACGTCTATCATACGTTCAAGACCGGCCATCGGATCATGGTCCAGGTCCAGTCCACCTGGTTCCCGCTGGTCGACCGAAATCCCCAGAGCTTCGTCGACATCTACCAGGCCAAACCCTCCGACTTCCGCAAGGCGACCCAGCGAGTCTATCTATCGAGGGAATTCCCCTCGAAGCTTGACGTGCTGGTCGAACCCTGAGCCACCCTCTTCCGGGCCGATGATGATCGACGAGCCTCGTTTCTCCCGGATCTCGACCAACGGGATCGTCCTGAACGTCGCCGAGGCCGGGCCGGCCGACGGGCCGCTCGTGGTGCTCCTCCACGGCTTCCCCGAGTTCTGGTACGGCTGGAAGTCGCAGATCGGGCCGCTGGCCGGGGCGGGCTATCGCGTCCTGGCCCCCGACCAGCGCGGGTACAGTCAGAGCGACAAGCCCCCGGGCGTGGCCTCCTATGGGATCGACGTCCTGGTCGACGACCTGATCGGCCTGATCGACGCCGCCGGGCGCGAGAAGGCCACCGTCATCGGCCACGACTGGGGCGGGGTGGTCGCCTGGAGGGCGATCGCCCGACGCCCCGGGCGGTTCGACCGCGCGGTGATCCTGAACGCCCCGCATCCCGACGCCATGCTCCGCGAGCTGAGGTCGGACGCCGGCCAGCTCATCCGGAGCTGGTACACGCTGCTCTTCCAGCTCCCCGGGCTCCCCGAGGCGATGCTCCGCCGGGCGGATTTCCGCCGGCTCGTCCGGTCGATGCAGGGGTCGAGCCGCCCGGGGACCTTCCAGCCCGCCGATTTCGAGAGATATCGCAAGGCATGGTCCGAGCCGAGGGCGCTGACCTCGATGGTCAACTGGTATCGCGCGGGGTTCCGGGTGAAGGGTCGGCCCGATGGTGATCCGCTCATCAAGGTGCCGACGCTGATGATCTGGGGGGCGAAGGACAAATTCCTCGGGCCGGGGGTCGCCCGGTCGAGCTACGCGCTCTGCGAGTCGGCCCGGCTCGAATGGATCGAGGAGGCCACGCACTGGGTCCAGCACGAGGAGCCCGACCGGGTCAACCGCCTGATCCTCGGGTTCCTGTCCGGTCAATAGACGAACGGCAGGAGCCGCCAGGTCCGCCGACGGTACGCCGCATACTCGTCGCCGAATTCCGCCATCAGGAGCGACTCCTCGGCGCGGACGACGGGCAGGAAGGCCGGGAGCAGCAGGGCGATGAGGATCAATCCGAGTCCGCTCCGGAAGACCAGGACCCAGCCGATCCCGCCGAGGAACGCCCCCGCGTAGCTGGGGTGGCGGACGAACCGATAGAATCCCGTCGTCACGAGCTTGTGCCCCGGCTGGCTCGCCAGCGGCCAGGTGAAGCGACGACCCAGCACGAACATCGGCCCGACCCGGAAGACGGAGCCGATCGCCATCAGCGCCAGGCCGAGATCACGAGTCGCGTCCCCGTCGATCGTCGCCAGGTCGTGGCGATCGGCATACGCGGGCAACCAGGCGATCCCCAGGCTGAGGAGGACGAGAGGCGCGAGCATCCAGCGATCATGCGCGTCCGCCCGGATGCAGCCGCCCAGGTTGATCCCGGTGAACAGCGAGGCCCCGGCCGCGAGGCCGATGATCGCGAAGGCCCCCGCCCTGGCCGGATGGCCCAGGAGGCCCGCCGCGCCCCCCCAGGCCCAGCACGGCAGGGCGAAAAAGGCGGCGAGCGCGATGGACGTCACCATCACCAGCCCGAAGCTCGGAAATCGGCCCGGCGGCGGCCACGCATTTGCGGCATCCCTGGACATGGGCGAATTGGTCCTTTTCGATTCGAAGGGCAATAGCGGGAAAGTGGCGGGCCGGCATTGCCGAAATAATCCCTGTAACCCGACCCCCCTCCGGGGCGAGGTTGGCGGACTTCCCGTCCAATGATTCCACCTCAAATGACCTCATTCGCGAAGGGCATCCCTTCAAGGAACTATTCATGGCGCGGATCTGCCTGATCAATCCTCGGTTCCCGACCTCGTTCTGGGGCTTGAATCACGGCCTTCCGCTCCTCGGCAAGAAGTCGAACATGCCGGTGCTCGCCCTGCCCGTCCTGGCGGGCCTGACGCCCGCCGAGCACGAAGTGACCTGCATCGACGAGAACATCGAGGACATCGATTTCGACTTGTTGAAGCAATACGACATCGTCGGCCTGACGGGGATGACGGTCCAGCGCGACCGGATGCGCGAGATCCTGGTCGAGCTCCACGCGCGCGACATCTTCGTGGCCGTCGGCGGCCCCTGGATCACCGTGGCCGAGAACTGGTACGACGGCCTGGTCGACGTGATCTTCATCGGCGAGGCCGAGGAGACCTGGCCCCAGTTCCTCCGCGAGTGGCAGCAGGGGCTGCACCAGTACCGCTACGAGCAGATCGAGAAGACGGACATGGCGAAGGTCCCCCTGCCCCGCTACGACCTCGTCAAGTTCAAGGAATACGCGATGGGCTGCGTGCAGACCTCGCGAGGCTGCCCGTTCCAGTGCGAGTTCTGCGACATCATCGTGATCTTCGGCCGACGCCCGAGGATCAAGACGACCGAGATGGTCATCGCCGAGATCGACGCCCAGCACAAGCTCGGCGTCCGCGTGATCTTCCTGGTCGACGACAACTTCATCGGCAACAAGAAGGCCGCGAAGGTGATCCTCCGGGGGATCATCGAGTGGCAGCACCGCCACGGCTATCCGATGGCCTTCTTCACCGAGGCGTCGCTCGACCTCGCCGAGGACGACGAGCTGATGAGGCTGATGGCCGAGGCGGGGATGGTCGCCGTCTTCATCGGGATCGAGAGCCCCGACGAGGACGCCCTCCGCGAGACCAAGAAGTTCCAGAACGTCCGCGGCGGGATCGTCGAGCGGGTCAAGAAGGTCCAGGACGCCGGGATGGAGGTCTACGCCGGGATGATCGTCGGGTTCGACTCCGACGACGAGACGGTCTTCGAGCGGCAATACGCCTTCCTCCAGCAGGCCCGGATCGTCGGGGCGATGGCGGGCATGCTCTCGGCCATCCCCAAGACCCCCCTCTACGCCCGGCTCGAGGCCGAAGGGCGGCTCGACAACGCGGCGGCCGACGACCCGAACATCGCCACCAACGTCATCCCGCTCAACATGACCCGCGAGGCCATGCGGGACGGCTGGCTCGACCTGATGATCCGGCTCTACGAGGCGGAGAATTACTTCGCCCGCTTCAACGAGCTCATGGTCGAGGGCCGGATTCCCCTGGCCAGCGCCAAGATGGACTGGCTCCGCAAGAACCAGTTCGGCAACTACTTGAAGATCCAGGCCCTGACGATCCTGGCCGCCCTGGGGATGCTCGCCAAGATCTGGGCCGACCCCCGGAGCCGGGTCGACCGCCCGGTTTACGCCAAGTACCTCCGCAAGCTGATCGCCGCCCGCCGGCCCCCGCGCCTGCTGTTCCAGTTCGCCTTCAAGTGCGTCATGCACACGCACTTCGCGACCATGACCCGGCAGATGGCCAAGGGGGAGTCGCGGCTGGTGAACACCTGATCGATGCGGGCCCGTGGCTCATCAGTCGAAGGGGAGCCTGCCGAGGAATCGCGAGAGGGCCGCGCGGGCCTCGTCGAGCGGGACGATCTCGAAATCCTCGCTCTCCTCGTGGATCAGATGATTCCGGTAGAGCCGGACCTCATTCACACGCCCGACCGTCGATTCGGGGATGATTCGACGGGTCGAGATCGCGTCGAGGAGGTCTTTCATCGGAGGGCGGGTCGTCTGGCGATAATAACCTCGCCAGACGTCGCGCAGGCCCGCTTCGAACTCGGCGTACATTCGAATCAGGAAAGTCGCTTCCAGGTTTGACCGCCAGGATTTCAAATCCCGGACCCGCCAGCCGGCGGCCGAGCCGTGAGAAGGGTCGAGACGGACCAGTCCTTCGAGCAATGACGTCGCGGACGATGCCACCAGATATTCGCCCCAGGCATTCGAGAGCCGCTCGATCCTTTCCTCTCGCTTCATGGTGTCAGGCCCGTGCGAACATCTCGCGCGCCAGCGCGACGAAGGTCGACTCGGCCCAGGGTCTCGAATCGCTCGTGTCCGCGAACGAGTGGATTCTCCACTCGCCGTCATCGTGGCGGACGAGAAGCATCGGGTCGTAAGAGGGGAGGACGAAGAGGTCGATCAGCCCTTGAGCCCCGGTCACCCGGCGGGCCACCGGCTTGAAGACCAGCCTGCCCTCGGGAGCATGGACCAGGAGTCGCCAGACCTGATATCGGCCCAAACCCGGTTCATCGAACCATTCCGGGTCGCGTCGGGTCGCCCAGTCCAGGGCCTTCGCCCAGCCTTCGACCTGATGATAGAGTGCGTCGACGATCGCCACCCATTCGTCTCGAATAGGCACCACGCCAGCAACGGACTCGGTCGCTCGGACTTCGGTCGACATGGACTCCCTCCGTTGGCCGCGATCCCGCCCGATTATCCCAGCAAGCCCGTCGAGCGTACAGGGCCGTCCGGTCCCTTCGGCAGGACGCTTGATCCTTGCGGAAGGCCCGGCCGGGTGGCATGATCGGTCGAGGGCGTCGGGCCGGCGATCGGGGTCGATCGCGGGGCCTCTCCGCGATGCTCTGCCCCTTCCGATGGCGGCCGATTCATGACGCAACCCGGGAAGGTTCTCTCGTACCGATTCCCCGACGGCTTCGCCTGGGGCGTCGCCACGGCGTCCGCGCAGATCGAGGGCGCGGCGACCGAGGGTGGCAAGGGGGAATCGGTCTGGGACCGGTTCGCGACCCTCCCTGGCAAGATCAAGGACGGCACGACCCCGGCCGTCGCCTGCGACCATTTCCGCCGCTTCGAGGCCGACGCCGACCTGATCCGCGACCTGGGGCTCCGGCATTACCGGCTCTCCGTCGCCTGGCCCCGGGTCATCCCCGACGGCGACGGGGCAATCAACGAGGCCGGGCTCGACTTCTACGATCGCCTGGTCGACGCCCTGCTGGCCCGGGGGATCGAGCCCTGGGTGACGATCTTCCACTGGGACCTGCCCCAGGCGCTCGAAGACCGGGGGGGCTGGCCGGACCGCGGGACGCTCCACGCCTATCGGCGGTACGCCGAGACGGTCGTCCGGCGGCTGGGCGACCGGGTGTCGCGCTGGTTCACGATGAACGAGATCCCCTGCTTCATCGGCTACGGGTACTCGACCGGCTATTTCGCCCCCGGTCGTCGCGAGCCGGCGAAGGTGGTCAACCAGGGTTATCACCACGCGATCCTGGCGCATGGTCACGCCGTCTCGGTCGTGAGGCAGTTCGCCCGGCCGGACGCGCTCGTCGGCCTGGTCCACAACCACCTGCCACCCCCGCCGATCCCCGTCACCGAGACCGAGGCCGACATCGCCGCGGCGAGGGCCGAGTACGAGCGGACCAACGCCCAGCTCATGGGGCCGATCTTCCGGGGCCGCTATTCCGACGCCTTCCTCAAGGCCGCAGGCGCCGACGCGCCTTCGGTCGAGCCGGGCGACCTGGAGATCATCTCGACCCCGACCGACTTCCTGGGGCTGAACATCTACGCCGGCGACTTCGTCCGGGCCAGGCCGGACGGGAGCCCGGAACTCCTGCCGTTCCCCCGCCAGTACCCTCACGGCGACCTGCCCTGGCTCCGCGTCACCCCGGAGGTCCTGTACTGGGGTATCCGGTTTGCAAGCGAGGTCTTCGGGGTCAGGGCCTTTCACATCACCGAGAACGGCGCGGCGTTCGACGACGCGGTGACACCCGAGGGGGAGATCATCGACCTCGACCGTCGCGAGTACATCCGCAACCACCTCATCAGCGTCCACCGGGCCATCGCCGAAGGGTACGACGTCCGGGGTTACTTCCTCTGGACCCTGATGGACAACTGGGAGTGGGCCGAGGGGTTCACCAAGCGGTTCGGGATCGTCCGGACCGACTACGACACGCTGGATCGCATCCCCAAGCTCAGCGCCCGCTGGTATGGCGAGGTCGCGCGTCAGAATCGGATCGTCTAGAGGGTCGATGATGCTCCCGAGACTCCTCCTCTTTGCCTCGATCCTCGCCCTCGCCCCGGCGGCGATCGGCCGTGCCGATGGTCCGACCCCGACGGCCGAGTCGGCTGCCCGGATGACGGTGCCCGACGGGTTCAAGGTCACGCTCTTCGCCGGCGAGCCCGACGTCCGCCAGCCGATCGCCTTCGCGATCGACCCTCGCGGCCGGCTCTGGGTGGTCGAGAACTTCTCCTACCCCAACTGGAAGACGAAGCCGGAGGGCAAGGACCGGATCGTGATCTTCGAGGACGCCGACGGCGACGGTCACTTCGACAGCCGCAAGGTCTTCTGGGAGAAGGGGGCGAACCTGACCGGCATCGCCCTGGGTTTCGGCGGCGTCTGGGCCTGCGAGACGCCCAACCTGATCTTCATCCCCGACAAGAACGGCGACGACGTGCCCGACAACGAGCCGGCCGTCGAGCTCGACGGCTGGGACGTGAAGGCCCAGCACAACCTCTTCAACGGCCTGAACTGGGGGCCCGACGGCTGGCTCTACGGCTGCAACGGGATCTTATCGAACTCGCGGGTCGGCCGCCCCGGCACGCCCGACGCCGACCGGGTTGCGATCAACTGCGGCGTCTGGCGTTATCATCCGACCCGGAAGGTCTTCGAGGCCGTCGCCCACGGCACCACCAACCCCTGGGGACTCGACTTCGACGACCACGGCCAGGCGTTCATCACCAACTGTGTGATCCCGCACCTCTACCGGGTCGTGCCCGGGGCCCGGTTCCAGAGGATGTTCGGCCAGGATTTCAACCCGTTCACCTACGAGAGGATGGGCACGACCGCCGACCACATCCACTGGGCCGGCGGCAACTGGACGGATTCGCGCGAGGGCAAGGGGAAGCACGGCGAGGCCGGCGGCGGCCACGCCCACGTCGGGGCCATGATCTACCTCGGCGACAACTGGCCCGACCGCTACCGGGATTCGCTGTTCACCTGCAACCTGCACGGCAACCGCGTCAACAACGACGCCCTCCGCCGCGAAGGCTCCGGCTACGTCGCGACCCACTCGCCCGACTTCCTCATGGCTAACGATAAGTGGTTCCGGGGCATGGAGCTGAAATACGGCCCCGACGGCGGCGTCTATCTCACCGACTGGTCGGACACCGGCGAGTGCCACGACACGGACGCCGACGGACCGCACCGCGAGAACGGCCGGATCTACAAGATCACCTACGGATCGACGAAGCCCGAGCCGGTCGACCTCGCCCGGCTCGACTCGCCCGCGCTCGCCGGGCTCCAGAACCACAAGAACGACTGGCAAGTCCGCACGGCGCGGAGGCTCCTCCAGGAGCGGGCCGGCTCGGGCGCCGAGATGGCCCCGGCCCGGGAAATCCTCGGTCGGCAATTCGACTCCGAGACGGACGTCCCGAAGAAGCTCCGGGCCCTCTGGGCGCTGCACGCCATCGGGGCCCTCGACGAGCCCGCGCTCGTCGCACACCTGGGCCACGCCGAGGAGTGGGTCCGCGCCTGGGCCGTCCGGCTGCTCGTCGATTCGAAAGTCCCATCCCCCCCCGCCCTGGCCCGGTTCGCCTCGATGGCCCGGCACGATTCTTCGCCGCTCGTCCGGCTCGAACTGGCCTCGGCGATGGGGAGACTGCCGCTCGACCGGCGGTCGGAGATCGTCGAAGGGCTGGTCTCCCATTCCGAGGACGCGAAAGACGCCTCGCTCCCCCTGATGACCTGGTACGGCCTCGAACCGCTGGTCGGTCGCGACCGCGATTGGGCGGTCGGGCTGGAGGAGCGTTGCCAGATCCCCGCGATCCGACGCTTCCTCGCCCGCCGGATCGTCGCGGCGGACGACGTCGAGAAGGACGGCCGGGGCGTCGCCGGGCTGGTCCGGTTGCTCGCGGCGACGGGCAACGACCCGTTGAAGGTCGACATCCTCGAAGGGCTCCGAGAGGCGTACCGAGGGCGAAAGTCCGTCGAGACGCCGGCCGGGTGGGCGGAGGCGCTGGCGAAGCACTCGAACAGCCCCCGCGCCGACGTCCGCAACGGCGTCCTGGCGCTGGCGCTCCAGTTCGACGACCCGGGGGCCGTCACGATCCTCCTGGCCACGCTCTCGGACGGCGGCCTGAAGGCCGACCGGCGGCTCGACGCGCTCCAGTTGCTCGCCGAGCGGCGGGTCCCCGGGCTATCCCCCCGGCTGCTCCCCCTGCTCGACCAGCCGGCGCTCCGAGGTGCCGCGATCCGGGCCCTCGCCGGCTACGACGACCCGGCCATCGCGGGCGCGATCCTCGGCCTCTATCCTCGGCTGGCCGAGGCCGAGCGGCTCGACGCCGTGGCCACGCTCGCCTCGCGGAGGTCGACCGCCCTGGCCCTCCTCGAAGCCGTCCGCGCGGGGATCGTCCCCCGTCGCGACCTCTCGGCGACGACGGCCCGACAGCTTTTGGCGCTGGGCGATCCGAAGGTCGCCTCGATCCTGGCCGAAGCCTGGGGCACCATCCGGCCGAGTTCGGCCGCGAAGGCCCCCTTGATGGCCCGATACAAGGCGATCCTCGCGCCGGATCGCCTGAAGTCGGCCGACGTCTCGAAGGGACGGTCGGTCTTCCGGCGGAACTGCGTGGCCTGCCACAAGCTTTTCGACGAGGGGGGGGACGTCGGGCCCGAGTTGACCGGATCGGACCGGGCGAACGTCGATTACGTCCTCGAAAATGTCCTCGACCCGAACGCCACGGTCCCGGCCGAATACCGGGCGGCGACCGTCGCCCTGGCCGACGGCCGCGTCCTCTCGGGGCTGGTCCAGAAGCAGGACGATAGGACGCTCGTGATCCGGACCTCGAACGAACGGCTCACGCTGCCCCGCGAGGACGTCGCCGAGTTCAAGGTCTCGAATCAGTCGATGATGCCCGAAGGTCTCTTCGAGAAGCTGACCGACGACGAGGTCCGCGACCTGGTCGCTTACCTCGCGTCGAAAGGCCAGGTGAACCCCTCTCAACCCGGACCCTGATGGCCGCCCGGAGCCGGAACCCATGAAGCTGGGCATCCTCTCGGACATCCACGAGGCCGTCGAGCTGCTCGAAGGGGCCCTAGGCCGGTTCGACCGCGAAGGGGTCGACCGCGTCGTGGTCCTCGGCGACGTCTTCGAGACCGGCCCCCGGATCGAGGCGACGGTCGAGATCCTCCGGCGGGCCGGCGCGGTCGGCGTCTTCGGCAACCACGATTACGGCCTGAGCACCCCGCCGTCGGACTATATCCGCGAGCGGTTCTCGGAGCGGGTGCTCGCCTACATGGGGTCGCTGCTCCCCCGGATGGAGTTCGAGGGCTGCTTCTTCGCGCACCGGGAACCCTGGCTCGACTGCTCGGACGTCGCGCAGGTCTGGCACGTCGACGAGGAGCCGCTGACGCCGTCGTCGATCGCCCGGAGCTTCGACGCGGCGGCGAGCCGATCGATCTTCATCGGCCATTTCCACCGATGGGCGGCCTTCGCCCGGTCGGGGTTGATCGACTGGGAGGACGGGACGTCGCTGGCCCTTTGCGACGACGGCCCGACCCTGGTGGTCGTCAACGCCGTGTGCGACGGCCACGCCGCGACCTTCGAGACGACGACCCGCGTCCTCACCCCGCTCGACCTCTACGCCGACCGTACCCGCCCCGACCGTCGACCGTTGCCGCCGCTGGTGACGGGCTGAACCCTCGGGAAAACGATGAGGCTCTCCATGCGATTCCCGCCCTCGGTCGCCCTTTTGGCCCTCTCATTGGCTTCGTCTTCCGCGGCGCCCGGGGCCGACTTCCCGGCCTTCCGCCCCCAGCAGATCGACCCCCGCGTGGGCGAGGTTTGCTACGCGCTGGCCTCGGCCGACGTGAACGGCGACGGCAAGCCCGACCTCGTGGCCGTCGCCAACGACGCGGTCGTCTGGTACGAGAACCCGACCTGGGCGAAGCACGACGTGATCCGAGGAGGCACCGACAAGGACAACGTCTGCCTACAGCCCCGCGACGTCGACGGCGACGGCCGGGTCGACTTCGCCCTCGGCGCCTCGTGGCAGCCGTCGAACACGAAGACGGGCGGGACCTTGCAGCTCCTGACCCGGACCGGCGCCCCCGAAGGGTCCTGGCGGATCATCCCGCTGGGGTCCGAGCCCACCCTCCACCGGATTCGCTGGGGCGATGTCCTCGGAACCGGCAAGGCCCAGCTCGTCGTCGCGCCGCTCCAGGGGCGCGAGACGAAGGGGCCGGACTGGGGGCTGGGGAACGGCTGCCGGCTCCTGGTGAAATCCGTCCCGGCGGACCCGTTCGCCGCCGACTGGCCGACCGAGGTCGCCGCCGACTCGCTCCACACGGTCCACAACCTCCAGCTCATCGACCTCGACGGCGACGGCAAGGATGAGATCGTCGCGGCGGCCTGGGAGGGCGTCTTCGTGCTCCGCCGCGACCCGGCCGGCACCTGGTCGAAGACCCAGCTCGGCACCGGCAACCAGTCGAACAGGGGGAACAAGGGGTCGAGCGAGGTCAAGGTCGGCAAGCTCCGCGACGGCCGGCGATACGTCGCGACGATCGAGCCCTGGCACGGGTTCCAGGTCGTCGTCTACACCCCGCCGAAGTCGGGCGAGGGCCTGTGGGACCGTCGGGTCGTCGACGAGCCGATCCAGTGGGGCCACGCCGTCTGGTGCGCCGACCTCGACGGTGACGGCGATGAGGAGCTTCTCATCGGCCAGCGCGACCCGAACAAGCCGAACGAGACGACCCCCCGAGGCCCCGGCGTCTACGCCTACGACCCGAAGCCGGGCTCGGACCCCCTCGCGTTCGAGCGGCACGTCCTCGACGACGGCGGGGTCGCGACCGAGGACCTGATCGCCGCCGACCTCGACGGAGACGGACGGCCCGAGGTCGTCGCCGGAGGCCGGGCGACCCACAACGTCAAGATCTTCTGGAATCTGGGCAAGTAATAGGCTCAGGGAATCCTGTCGCCTGGCCGCGTTTGACCGGATTCCCACAGCCCTTGGCCCGGGCGTCGGTTCGACTATAATCATCGGTGCGGACCGCGACGGCGCGGGATCGTCGGAAATCGGCCCGAACCGGGACTTTGCGGCCCGAAGGATTTGCGCGGGACATGGGGAATTTCGCCTGGCTCAACCTCCTGACCCGGCCGCTCAGGACCTTCCTCGCCCTGGTTGGCCTGTCGGTGCCGATCCTTGGCGTGCTCGGCCTGTTCAGCGTCTCGGACGGCCTGAGGAACCTGGTCGGCAACACGCTCGACCAGATCAAGGGGGTGATGGTCCTCCGGGAGAACGTGCCCACGCCGGTCTTCAGCAAGCTCCCGGCCAACCTGGCCGAGAGGCTGTGGAAGATCCCCGGGATCAAGGCCGTCGCGCCCGAGGTCTGGGGCCTGCCGCCGACCATCGAGGACGTCAGCCTGATCCCCCGGAACCCGCTGGAGTTCCTCCAGAAGTCCAAGGAGCAGAAGATCCAGAGCTTCCTGGACGCCACGATCGTCCAGGGCCAGGATATCGAGGCCCACAAGGGCCTCAAGAGCGCGGTCTATCCCAACGCGATCAAGGAAGGCCGGTTCCTCCAGGCCGGGGACCGGGGCTCGCGGAACATCGTCATCAGCCGGAAGATCGCCAAGGAGCACAAGGACGCCTCGGGCCGGCCCAAGAAGCTCGGCGACCGGCTCAAGATCGGCGCCGACCTGTTCACCATCGTCGGGATCTACGACACCGGCTCGTTCCTGCTCGATCCCGTAATCGTGATGGACATCGACACCGCGCGCAAGGTCATCGGCGAGTCGGCCGAGAGGGTGTCGAGCTTCTACG
>JAJYDH010000593.1 GCA_021777685.1 Planctomycetota bacterium
TGTCCATGAATAATCCGGGCTCTAGAGTGATCGCCTTCCCAGCCGACTGCCCTGATCTTGCTCCGATCCGAGCGACACTGTAATTAATGGAAGGAAAGGGGGCGTCGAATCATGGCTTACTGGCTGTTCAAGTCCGAACCGGATTGCTTCTCATTCGCCGATCTTTGCGCCGCCCCCGACAGGACGACGGGATGGGACGGAGTTCGCAATTTCCAAGCCCGAAACTTCCTTCGAGATGACATGAAAGTCGGCGATGGGGTCCTCTACTACCACTCGGGCGCGAACCCGCCGGCCATCGCCGGACTCGCCGAGATCGTCGAGGCCGGCCACCCCGACCAGACCGCCTTCGACCCCTCCGCCGATCACTATGACCCCAGGAGTAAGCCCGAGTCGCCGACCTGGTATCAGGTCTCGATCCGGGCCGTCCGACCGATCGACCCGCCCCTGGCCCTGCCCGCGCTCCGCGAGGTCCCCGCCCTGGCCGGGATGGAGCTGCTCCGCAAGGGGAGCCGGCTGTCGGTCCAGCCCGTCAAGGCCGAGGAGTGGGAGGCCATCCTCGCCCTGGCCGACCCCTCCCGGACCCCCAACGTCGAGGACGCCCCGCCATGCCCCACATCGAGCACGCCGCGATCTTCGCGGCCGACCCATCGAGCCTGAAGGACTTCTACATCCGGGCCTTCGGCCTCCGGGTGGTCCTCGACAACGGCCACGGGACCCCGCCGGGCTACTTCCTGGCCGACGACCGGGGCACCGCCCTGGAGATCATCGGCCGTCCCCCGGGCTCCGAGGGGGTGAACCAGAGGTACGTCTGCCACGTCGCCTTCGTCGTCGAGGACGTCGCCGCCAGCCGGGCCGCGCTGGAGGGGATGGGCCTGACCTTCGAAGTCGAGACGGCCGTCGACAACGAATCGATGACGACCGCCTTCTGCGACGACCCGGCCGGGAACCGCATCCAGATCGTCCGGCGCAAGAAGCCGCTCATTCGATGATCTTCTGCCGCTCCAGGAGCCACAAGACGGGCCGCTCGATCAGCAGGGGCGTGGGCAGGGGCTGGGGGGCGTCGTCGTGCTCCTGCGCGGCGTCTCCGAGCGCGGAGCAGGCGAAGAATCGGTGGTCGGGGAAGTGGATGTTGATGTAGTCGAGGAACCCGGTCGCGCCCCACTTCCGGAGGGCCGACTGGACCTCCTCGTTCACCAGCGCGTCCATCCCGGGGCCCGGCGGCTCGTCGGGGACCGAGGTGGCCAGGGTGTGGAGCGTGGTGCCCGGCTCCATCAGCTTGCCCCAGCGGTCGAGCTTGTTCAGGCAGATCGCCAGCGGGGTCTTCACCGGGGTCCGGCCGAAGAACGTGGCGAGCTTCCGGGCGTCGTTCAGGTAGTCGGCCGGCGGGACGCGGACTTCCTTCTCGGTCAGCCTCAGCCGCCGGTCGAGGGCGACCTCGCGGATGCGCAGGGGGTCGAGCAGGAACAGGAGCCCCCGGGCCTGGCCGAGGTAGCGGGCCTCGCCCCGGAGCAGGTCGATGTTCATCTCCCAGTCTTCGCCCGCGGTGTCGAAGAACGAGAGCAGCGTCCCGGCGGTCTTGCCGGGCTTGCCCTTCTTCGCGGTCAGTCGATAGACCAGCGGCTGCAAGATCCGGCGGTTGGTCTCGATGCTGGGCGTGGCGAAGTGGCTCCGGCGGTAGGACTCGCCGTTGTCGTCCTCGCCGACGCCGAACTGGCCGCCGCCGTAGGTCATCTCGTGGTATTCGCGGTCGTAGCGCTCGCGGATCTCGTCGGTGAGCGGGTCGAGCGTGAACCCCCGGGCCGGCCCGACGCGGTGCTCCAGCTCGTGGATCAGCACGGTCACATACGTCGTCTTGCCGACCGATTGCGGGCCGAAGATGGCGATGTGACCGGCGTCGAGGGTGACGACCGAGTCGGGCAGTTGGGAGTGGCAGCGGGGGCAGAGCCGGACGTCGGTCGGCTTCTTGCAGTTCGGGCACTTCAGCGAGTCGGGCAGGACCATCCAGTCGAGGTGGCGGCGGAACCCCCGCCGGGCGTCGAGCCGGGGGTCGACCCACCAGGGGCTCCGCAGGGTCGCCCCGGTGGTCTCGCCCGAGAACCGGGGGCCGTTCAGGGCCCGCGAGAGGATCGGGTCGTCGATCATCCGGCCGAAGTCGGTCTTGCAGTAATGGTCGTCGCACCGCAGGTGCATCTCGCACGCGGCGAACTTCTCGAAGCAGAACGGGCAGCGAATCCGTCGGAGCGGGTCGAGCCGGGTCAGCCAGTCCAGGGGCATCGAGCACCATCAACGAGGCGAGAGGAGCAACAAGTCGGGGACGGGCGTTCCCCGGTCCATCCATCGTCGCCCAACCTCACCCGGGTTTCAATCCGGATGGGTCGTCTCGTGGTCGGTTTCAGATCGGGGAACCTCCACCTCAGAAGGCCAGGGTGAACCGACGCTCCGGGCCATTGAGGAAGAAAAGGCATCGATCGAGGAGGTTCCTCCCGAGGAGGATCTGAACCTCCAGGCCGCCCAGGTCGTCTGCCGAGACGACCGGCAGGTCGGCAGCGATCACGCCATTCGCCATGCCGGCGAAGAAGAGTTGAATCGTGTAGACCGGCGAATGGATTGGGTGCTGGCCGGTGGAGGCGGTGTGGACATCGACGTATCCGGTCGGCGAGAGCGAAAGGCGCTCAACGAAGGATCGTTCGATCATGGTCAGGCCCGCTCCCGTATCGATCAACGCGCGGACGGGCAGTGATTGGACACCGCCGTGCCCGACAGCTTCCAGAGCTTCGATCTCGGCGGCACTCTGGGTCAGGAACAGGTCGAGCACCGGCCTGCCCGCGCGGTCGACCTCGAAGGTCAGATGGGGCACGGGACGACCGCGCGGCTGATCTCGAACCGGGGTTCTTCGGCCAGGATCTGCTTGATGTAGAGCGGGCCGAGCCCGAACCGGCGATAGCCGGCCCGCAAGGCTTCCTCGAAGCTCTCGACAGGCCCGACGACCTCATCTCCGACGATGACGACGTATTTCCCCTCGGCCTCGCGGAGCAGCGAGTCTTTCCGCCGGTCGAATGTCGCGGCCTCGACCTCGTAGCCGAGGAAGGGCCGTCTCTGATTGATTGCCGTTTCCACGGTGGTCGCCATGACTCCTCCGGGTCGATGTCTTCTCAACCCGGCCCTCGTCCCGGGCCGAGCCGCCGGAATTATATCAAATCCTGGGCCAGGGACGACCGGCATGCAAGAGCAAGTCGGCCCGATTCGAGTAGGCCGATCCACGATCCGGGGTTATCATGCCGGCCTGGACGAGGTGGGACGACCCGAAGGGAGGCGGCGCGTGCGGGCGATCCGATTCCGGCTCGACAGGCTGATGATCTGGGTGGCCGTGGCCGCGGTCAACCTGGCGGCGTTCCGGGTCTTGTTCGCGACGAGGAATATCGCCTATCTGGCCGGCGGGATGATCGCCTGGATCATGATCCAGGCGGCGATCTTCCGGGCCATCCGGAATCGACGGGGGAAGCGTCCCTACTGGCTCGGCTTCGCGGCCGGCGGCTCGGTCGCCACGCTGTCGATGGCCTCGATCTCCTACCACCCCGGCGCGATGGATGGGTCGATCTGGATGCTGTACAACGGCGCCTTGCAGATCCTCCTCGAACGTGCGGAACCCTGGATCGCCCGGCTGTTCGGCACCGGCGGGACCGACGAGGTCGCGTTCCTGCTCCTCGACCTGGCGGCCTCGTTCCTCCCCCTC
>JAJYDH010000594.1 GCA_021777685.1 Planctomycetota bacterium
GAGGGGAGGTGATCGGCGTGAACACGGCGATCATCCCCTCGGCGCAGGGGATCTGCTTCGCGATCGCGATCAACACCGCCAAGTTCGTCGCCGGCCGCCTGATCCGCGACGGCCGGGTCCGCCGGAACCGGATTGGCGCCGCCGTGCAGACCGTCTCCCTGCCCCGCCGGGTGGTCGACCGCCACGACCTCGCCGTCAACGCCGGGGTCCTGATCGCCGCCGTCGAGGCCCACGGCCCCGCCGATCGCGCGGGGCTCGAAGAAGGGGACGTCATCGTCGGCTTCGACGGCCGCCCCGTCGCCGGGCTGGACGACCTCCACCGACTCCTGACCGAGGACCGAGTCGGAATCAGGGCGAGCCTCGACGTCCTCCGCCGCGATTGCCTGGTGGCGGTGGAGATCACGCCGCAAGAGTCCGGCGGGTAGCTCCAGGTGGCGGGTGGCGGGTGGCGGGTGGCGGGTGGCGGGTAGAAAAGATAAGCAGCGGCCGAGGTCTCTGGCCTTGGCTAACCGCAATACCGTTGAATGAACCGTAAGTCGAGGCGAGGATGGGTCTGTCTGGCCCCCTCTCCCCTTGTGGGAGAGGGTTGGGGTGAGGGGGTCTTGGCACCATCCGCGGTGAATGACCCCTCTCCCCAACCCTCTCCCACAAGGGGAGAGGGGGCCAGAGATCGTTGGTGCTTCGAGGCTTACGGTTCATTCAACGGTATTGTGGCTAACCGCCACCCGCCGCACCGAAAGTGACGGTCGGTCAGGGCGAACAGGCGGGGGGCGCCGAAGGGTACTGGGCCGCTCGCCCGGTGGTGGGCCGGTCGTCGGGGAGTGGCCGGCCCGACATCCTTCGGAGACCCGATCCACGCCGGATGCCGTCGGCGCTCTTGCCCCATCCATCAATTTCATCAAGGATGGTGAATTGAATTAAGAATCTGGGTTGTCTCCGTTAAATGGTAAAAATGTGGGTTCTGGGAACAATTGGTCGGAGCCTTCGCTCGCGCCCGGCCGACCAGGCCCGGTTTTCTTTGCCTCGCAAAGTTCGTTTTTCACGAGATTTTCCGCCGATCTTGGTGAATTTCGACCATGTTTCGGCCGGAAATCGACCCATTCTGGCGGTTTTCCGGGGTGGCCGAGGGCCAATCCGACCGGCTTTGCCGGGCCAAGTGGCGACAGTTGGAGGCCGTGCGGTCGGGAGATCCGATCGCCGTCCGGGAAGTTGTGTGTTAGCCGGTCGCTCGGATCTCGATAATAACTCCGCCGGTCCTGGCGGATCGGCCGAATCTGGTCCGCCCTTCGGAGCGCGGGATCGCGAGACCTTGGGTTCGGATTGGAGAGGGCATTGGGTTCGGATTGGAGAGGGCGGGTCGAGACGTTGGGTTCGGATTGGAGAGGACGTTGGGTTCGGACTAGAGGACGGGGTCCTGGAGAATCCCAGAATTCATGGGCGCGCTCGGACGGGGGAAATGCAATGGGCTCGTTGACGGGCGTGAGCGGACGCGAGTTCCACCCGGGCCCTCGATCCCGGTCGGTCCGGCTCCCGCTCCTCCGTCCGACCGGTCCACATTGTCCATCCCCGATTCCGAGAAAAAAAGCATCGCCCGTGAACCATTTTCGATCTTCGACGATCAATTATCGATAACCCCCTTGAAATCACTAGACGACCGGTCTAATATTGGGCTGTGGGGTAAGGGCGACCGATCATGGATCTTCGATTTCGATCGATCCAAACCCCCGGGGCGGGCGTAACAATGGGCAAGGAAAAGACGCGGGACCTGCTGCTGGACGCCGGCAAGAAGACTTTCCTGGAAAAGGGTTACAACAATTCCGGGATCGAGTCGATCGTGCAGTCGGTGGGGGTCCCGAAGGGTTCGTTCTACTACTATTTCGATAGCAAGGAAGATTTCGGCCTCCAGGTCCTGAATCGGTTCGCCGAATGTTTCGACGAGACGCTCGACCGGGTCCTGGGCGACACCTCGGTGCCGCCGCTGGAGCGACTCCGGGCCTACTTCGAGTCGAAATTTTCGAGGGTCGAGTCGGACGAGTGCCGGAAAGGATGCCTGGTCGGGATGCTCTGCCAGGAGATGGCCGAGCAGAGCGAGGTATTCCGGGCCCGGCTTGAGGAAATCTTCGAGAGCTGGGTCGACCGGTATGCCGGATGCTTGAAGGAAGCCCAGGAGGCCGGCGAGATCCCCACCGACCTCGACGTCCACCAGCTCGCCGAATTCTGGCTCAACGGCTGGCAAGGGGCGATGCTCCGGGCCAAGTCCATGCGGAACTCGGCCCCGCTCCGGACCTTCCTGACGGTGATGTACCGGGACATCCTCCGGGCCCCGGATCGGGCCCTGTCGCATGACCGGGTCCACGCCTGACGGGGACCATGTCGAAGAGGAACAGCCTTCGGCCGACGGTGGCCGGGGCGATCGACTGTCAAACCTTACTGTCGAATGAATTTGGGAGATTTCCGACCGCACACCGGTGCCTTCGGCGAAGGGGGACTTGACCATGGACGCCCGCGTAGCCACCCAGAAATTGAACGCCGCCCCCGCCAAGGCGTCGCGCCCGGCTGCTTTCGACGAGGCGGCCAAGGCGAGGCTCTATCGCCAGCACCTCCAGGGTGCCTCGGTGGAGGCGCTGGCGGACCAGGCCGGCCGCTCGGCCGCCGGCATCCAGCGCGTGGTCAATGAGATGCGGGCCCGCCGGCTCCTCGAGCAGAAGATCGAGGCGATGCCGCACCCGAGCTTCGACGAGCCCAAGGCCGCCGCCGAGATCCTCGCCCCCTTGCCGCAGCCGGCCGACGGGAAGGCCGCTCGCAAGATCAAGCCGCCCGAAGGGGTGCCGCCCTACCTGGCGAGCCTCTACGACGTCCCGTTATTGTCGAGGGAGCAGGAGGCGCACCTGTTCCGGAAGATGAACTTCCTGAAGTACAAGGCCCTGAAGCTCCGCGACAAGCTCGACCCGGCGAAGGCGACGACCCCGGCCCTCAACGAGATCGACCGGCTGATGGAGGAGGCGCTGGCGGTCAAGAACCAGATCATCCGCTCCAACCTCCGGCTGGTCGTCTCGATCGCCAAGAAGCACGTCGGCCGGTCCGATAACTTCTTCGAGCTGGTCTCCGACGGCAACATGAGCCTGATCCGCGCCGTGGAGAAGTTCGACTACGCCCGTGGCAACAAGTTCTCAACATATGCTTCATGGGCAATCATGAAGAATTTCATCCGCTCGATCCCGATCGAGAACCACCGGCGGGACCGATTCGTCACCGGCCACGACGACCTCTTCGAGGCCGCCGCGGACAACCGGACCGACGAGCACGAGTACGAGAGCGCCCAGAGGCGGATGCGCGACGCCGTCAAGGGGATGCTCGGCCGGCTCGACGACCGCGAGCGGAAGATCATCGTCAGCCGGTTCGGCCTCGACGGCGCCAGCGAGCAGACGCTGGAGTCCCTCGGCAAGGAGCTGGGCGTCACCAAGGAGCGGGTCCGCCAGCTCGAGGCCCGCGCCCAGAACAAGCTCCGCAAGATCGCCATCGACCAGCGGCTCGAGGCCGCCGTCTCCTGAACCGGGCGCCGGCCGGCCGGGCCGGGAACGACAGGTCGACACGCCCTCGGGGATGCATCCCGAGGGCGTGTCGCTTTCCACGCCCGGACGATCCGGGCCGTGTAGGGTGGGTCGAGCCTCGGGCGAGCCCCACCGCGAATTCGGCCGGTGGGGCTCGCCCGAGGCTCGACCCA
>JAJYDH010000063.1 GCA_021777685.1 Planctomycetota bacterium
GGCAGGGTCGTCTGGTTCGCCTCGGCCTGCGATCGGGCCTGGGGCGACTGGCCCCGGGGGCGGATGTTCCTGCCGATGGTCCATCAGATGGTGGCCTATGCCTCGGGGCGGCTCGACGGCGGCCCGATCCGCGCCGAGATGGCCGCCGCCGGGCGACCTCCGGGGCTGTCTGACGCCGAGGGCTATCTGCGGGTCGTCAACACCGACCCCTTCGAGTCGGAGACCGCCCGCTGCACCGCGAAGGAGTTCGCCGACCGCTACGGCTTCGCGCTTCCCGAGGCGAAGGCCGTTGTGGCGAAGGCGGGCCCGGGCCCGGGGACGGTCGACGACCGGCTCCGGGGGGATGAGATCTGGCCCTGGCTGGCCCTGGCGCTGGTGGGCGTCCTGCTGTCCGAACAATTCCTCGCCAATCGCACGGCGGCGTGAATCCGATCATGAGCCCGACGAACCGACGGCCGTAACGCGAAAGGAACGACCGTGACCCCCGAACCGAAGTTCCTCGGACGATTCGAGCAGATCCGGTCCGCCCTCCGCCGGCATCAGGCCCGGCTCGGGCTGGCGGCGACGGTCCTGGCGGCGGCGACGGCCCTCGGCTTCCTCGCCTGGTCGGACTACCACCACGAGCTGTCGAGGCCCGCGCGCGGCGTCGGCCTCGCCCTGGCGGGCCTGCTCACCCTCGGCGTCATCGCCCGATGGCTGATCGCCCCGCTCCGCTGGTGGACGAAGCCGCGGACCGCCTTCGAGATCGAGGGCCGGTTCCCCGAGCTGGGCCAGCGGATCCGGACCGTCGTCCAGTTCGCCGGCCGGCCCGACGACCGGATCGTCGACGAGGGCGTCAAGCCCTCGCTCGTCGAGGCCCTCCAGGCCGAGACCGAGGAGCGGGCCGACCCCCTGCCCCTCGACAAGGTCGTCCGCAATGGACAGGTCCGCGCCCTCGCCGCCCTGGCGGCCGTGCCGGTCGCGCTCCTGGCCTTCGCCGCGCTCCGGAGCCACGAATGGCGGGTCGCGATCCAGCGATCCCTGCTGATCGAGCGTCCGTATACGACGATCGTGGTCCGGCCGGGCGACGTCATGGTCGAGCAGGGCCAGGACGTGCCCGTCATCGTCGAGCTGACGGGACGCCCCCGGGAGGGGATCGCGGTCGAGACCCGGCCGTCGGGCAAGAAGGACGCCGCGTGGAAATCGGCGTCCCGATCCGACGCGAAGGGCGCGACCGCCCGCTTCGAGGCGAAATTCCTCAAGGTCCAGGACTCGCTCGAATACCGGGTCGTCGCGACCTCGCAGGTCGCGAGCCCGACCTACGCGGTCCGGGTCCGCTACCCGCTGGCGATCACCAAATTCGAGGTCAAGGTCACGCCCCCGACGTACACCGGGCTCGACCCGAAGACGACGAAGGGGGGCGACGTCCAGGCGGTCGAGGGATCGGTCGCGTCCTTCAAGATCGCGTTCGATGCCCTGCCTAGCGAGGCCGCGCTGGAGATCACCGAGTTCGCCCGGAAGTCGGAGAAGAAGCCCGAGCCGGCCCCAGGCCCGAGGACATTGCCGCTCGGGCGCGAAGGGGACGCGCTCGCCGCGACGCTCGACCTCTCGAAGGACATCTCCTACCGGGTCGTGGCCCGGACGGACGACGGCCGGGTCCTGCCGAAGAATAAATATCGGATCGACGTCCGCGAGGACCGCGCCCCCCGGGTCGTCTTCGACGAGCCGGATGAGGCGCTGGAGGTCCACCCGATCGCCGAGGTCCGGCACCGCGTCCGGTTCGACGACGACTTCGGCCTGACCCGCGCCGGGATCGTCTTCCGGTTCAACGACGGCGAGGAAAAGACCCTGATCGCGAAGGACTTCCCCCTCGCCCCGGGCCAGAAGCCGAAGACGGCGGTTTCGCTGGAGGAGGTGCTCTTGCTGGAGACTCTGGCCGCGACCCCGCTCGACAGCATCACCTATTACGCCTTCGCCGAGGACAACTTCCCGGGCACCCCCAGGCGGACCGAGACCGACCTCCGGTACATCGACCTCCGCGTCTTCAAGCGCGAGTACAAGCTGGCCGAGCCCGGCTCGGGCGAGGGCGACCCGGGCGAGTTGATCGCGCTCGACGAGCTGATCGCCCGCCAGCGGGTCAACCTCAACCGGGCCAAGCGCCTCGCACGGCACAAGCCGACCGACCGGACCGAGGCCGAGGACCCGATCAAGATCGCCGGGGCCGAGGAGGCGCTGATCACCCTCACCAAAGAGTTCACCGAGGGGATCGAGGCCCTCGCCGACGCGCGGGTCGACGCGCTCCACAAGGCGCTCGACGCGATGCAAGCCTCGCTCGACTCGCTCGACCGGGGCCGCAACGACGAGGCGCCGCCCGCGATGGCCGAGGCGCTCAAGAATCTGGTCGCCGCCCGTCGCGACCTCCTCAACCTGATCGGCGAGAACCCGGCGCTGGCCGCCATGATGCGAGCCTACGATCGCAGGCAGGCCCAGAAGATCCGCAAGCCCAAGGGGAAGGACGAGGAGGCCGAGGAGATCGCCGACCGCCTCGAAGAACTCGCGAAGGACGAGGACCTGGTCTACGCCACCATCGCCGCCAGCATGGGCGGGACCGCCGTGGCCGAGGCCAGGGACTCGACGAAAGGTAAGCCCGAGAAGCCCAAGGAAGGCGAACCCAAGGAGCCCAGGAAAGACGCCGAACCGAAGGATCAAGCCAAAGAAAGTCCCCAGGGGAATGACGGCGCGAAGCCCCAGGGCAACGAGGGCCGGAAGGGCGGGGGCGACAAGGGCCAGGGCGGATCGAAGGACCAGGGCGACAAGGCCGGGCCCAAGGGTTCGGGCCCGATGGGCAACTCCGACGGCCAGGGCACAGCGGACGACGGCGAAGGCGGAGCGGGCGAGCCGAAGCAGCTCGACCGTCGCGCCGTGGCCGAGAAGCAGGAGCAGATCGCCGACGAGGTCCGCGACCTGGAAGAGAAGCTGAAGCGACTCGAAGCCGCCTCGGACCTGGCCAGGGCCCGGATGGCGAAGGCGGCGGAGAAGGTCGAGAAGACCTCGGGCGACCTGACCCGGGGCAACACCCGGGAAGCCGCCGAGGACGCCAGGGCCGGCGCCGGGATGCTCCACGAGCTGGCCCGCCAGGTCAAGGGCGAGATCGCCCGCGAGGCCGCCGACCAGCTCGCGATGGCCCGCGACCTCGCCGAGGAACTCGCCAGGCGCGAGGCCGAACTCGCCCAACGCAACGAAGGGTCGTCTTCCGCCGGAAAGTCCGGAGCGAAGGAAGCTCAATCCGGCCTGGGGAATGACGGCCAGGGCGACTCAGTCCAGTCTCCCGGCGAGGGCTCGAAGCCGGGTCGTCGCGGCCCGGCGGGAATCGGCGGCTGGGATGGGCTGACGGAGGCCGAGCAGGTCGAGCGGATGGCCGAGATGGCCAGGACGCTCGAAACCTGGCTCAAGCAGATCGACAAGCGTGGCGAGGGGAAGGCCGCCGAGGCCGTCCGCGAGATCCTCGACAAGGGGAACATCGCCGAGATCGTTGAGAAGGCCGAGCGGATGGGCGAGGTCCGCCTCGGCGGCAAGAAGGATGAGCTTGGCAAGGAGGCCCGCGAGCTGGCCGGCAAGCTCGACGTCCTCGGCCAGGCCCTGGAACTGCTCCACCGGGGGATCGTCGCGCCGCGGCTCGCGGCGATGGTCGAGTTCGACCGCCGGATCGCCGCGCTGATGGACAGGCTCGACGATCTGAAGACCGAGGCCGACGTCGCCGCCTGGAAGCGCGAGGTTGCCGCCCTGATCCGCGACCTGGAGAAGGCCGGCATCGAAGGCGTCGCCGAGCTGGCCGACGCCCTCCGGTCCGGCGGCGACTGGCACTGGGACGAGGGGCATCTCCATCGGGTGGCGCCCGACAACGTCGTCAACTCGTTCAAGGCCGTCTCGGTCCAGATCAAGGACCGGGTGCAGGATCTGATCCTCAAGGACCTCGCCTCCGCCCGCGACGAGGCCACACCGCCCATGTTCCGCGAGCTGGTCGAGCGTTATTACGAGGTGATCTCGAAGGGCACCAGCATGAAGTAGCCGGAGCTTCCTCTCTTGTAGGGTGGGTGAGCGGAAGCGAAACCCACCGACGTCCGGCCGGGCCGTCTCCGGTGGGTTTCGCGACCGCTCACCCACCCTACAAAATCGCCACTCGGGATCGTTCGGGACACTCGGCGGGGCCAAGATCGTTATCATGATCACGACAACAATCCGGTGGGCGTCTCCGATCTCTCCCGGCCCGGTGCTGGCCCTGGCCCTCGCGGCGGCGCTGGCGTTCGTCGTCCTCCGCCGCATGTCGGGCGGCCCGCTGGCGCCTTCGAGGCGACGAGGTCTCTGGATCATCCGGGGCCTGATCCTGGCGGTCCTGGCCTTGATCCTGCTCAATCCCGTCCGGGTCGAGGAGACGCCGGGGGCGATCGAGCGGCCGAAGGTCGTCTACCTCGTGGACACCTCGCAGAGCATGGCCCTGGGCCAGGCCGACAGGACCCGCTGGGATCAGGTGGTCGCGACCGTCCGCGGCGCCGAGGCTGCCGGCAAGGGGGACGTCGGCCCGCAGGTCGGCGCCTTCCGGTTCGGCAGCCGCCTCGCGGCGATCGATGCCCCCTTCTGGCGTCGCGACGACCCGAATTCCCCCACGGCCGGGCCGGCCCCGACTGACTCCGACACGCTCCTGACCGGCTCGCTGGAGACGCTTGCCGGGCGGTTTGGCCAGGCGCCGCCCCGGGCGGTCGTCGTCTTCTCCGACGGGCGGGCCCGCGACCCGGAGAAGGCCCCGGCGATCGCGCGGGGTTATGGCCGGATGAATGTGCCGATCCACGTCGTCCCGGTCGGGGATGAGGACGTCGGCGGCGACGTCGGGATCGTCAGCATGGTCGTGCCGAACCTCGTCCGGAAGTCGATGCGCATCCCCGTCCAGTTGTTCATCCGGAGCTACGGCTACAAGGGGAAGCGGGCCGAGGTCAAGCTCGCGGTCGTCGGCCCCGACGGCAAACCGGGCGCGATCCTGTCGAGGGCCCCGGTCGTGCTCCAGGACGGCCTGTTCAGTGACTCGCTCTCGTTCGAGTCGGGCGAGGAGGACCGGAAGATCGCGGCGATCGTCGACCCGCAAACCGGCGAGGTCTCGGCCGACAACAACACGTTCTCGGCCGACGTCGCCATCGACCATACCAAGATCCGCGTCCTCTACGTCGAGGGCTCGAACGAGCGGTTCATCGCCCGCAAGGGGATGTTCGGCCTGGGCGGGGGCGAGGTCCAGGGGGCCTATTCGCCGCTCCAGCAGGCGCTCATGGAAGACCCCGACGTCGAGTGTACCGTCGTCATGCCCGCCGGACCCGAGGGCGACTTCACCGAGATCGCCCGGAGCGACGACCGGTCGCGAGGGCTCCCCGAGACCCCCTCCGAGCTGTTCGCCTACGACGCGATCATCCTCAGCAACGTCCCCCGCGAGGTGCTGAGCGACAAGTACATGGGTTGGATTGACGAGTGGATCGGCCGCCGAGGCGGGGGGCTCTGCATGGTCGGCGGGCCCAACTCGTTCGGCACCGGTCGGTGGGCCGACACGCCGGTCGGCCGGATGCTCCCGGTCGAGGTCGAGTCGAGCGGGCGCGACTGGGACGACTCGCCGGCCGCGATCCGGCCGCTGGTCGAGGGGGCGGTCCACCCGCTCTGGCACATCGCGTCGGACGACGCCGCCAACCGCGCCCTGCTCAAGACGTTGCCGAACTTCCTCGGTCACAACCGGCTCGGCCCGCCCAGGCCGACGGCCGAGGTCCTGGCCCGCGTCGGCCCCGGCTCGCCCGACGGCGAGCCCGCCGTCGCCGTCCAGCCTTACGGTCGAGGGCGGACGATGGCCCTGGCGACCGCGATCACCCGCCGGTTCGCGCCGGAGTTCACCCAGTCCTGGGGCCAGGGGGACGCCCGGTACTACAAGAAGTTCTGGCGGAACGCGGTCTACTGGCTGACCGAGAACTCGTCGATCGGCCGCCGCCGGCTACTGGCCGAGACCGACAAGCGGCTCTACCGGCCGGGCGAGCCGATCGTCCTCAAGGCCCGCGCCTTCGACGAGAACGCCGCCGCGACCCTGGACTACCGCGTGGCCGTCTCGGTCGAGCCGAGGTCGGCCGCCGAGAGCACGTCCGACAACTCCCCGCTCCGCAAGCCGTCCAACGGGCCGACCGCCGTCGACGACCGGGCTCCGCTGCTCCCCTGGGGCGAGGAATTCGACCTGAGCAAGGTCGCCGGCGAGAAGTCGTACATCGCCTCGATCCCGATCGCGGACGGCAAGAACTTGCCGATCGGCGTCGCGCTCACGCAGGGCCTCCGGATCGAGCTGACCGCCTACGAGGGGAACACCCAGGTCGACAGCACCGCCATCGACGTCCAGGTGCTCGACGACCCCTCCGAGCAGCAGAACCCCCTGCCCGACCACGACCTCCTCCGCCGGGTCGCCGACGCCTCGGGTGGTAAGGTCTTGCGCGACTCGAAGGACCTCGCCGCGATGCTCGCCGCCCTGCCCGTGGCCGTCGGCCCGTCCGAGGTCAAGGCCATGCCCGCCTGGAGCCGATGGTGGCTGCTCACCCTGTTGATCGTCCTGCTGACCGTCGAATGGGCCTGGCGACGGCGGCTCGGGCTGGCGTGAGCGGCGAAATCCGGTGATCGACCGAAAATTGTGTGATAAAGCCGCGGCGCGATCGCGATAGTGTCCAGGTCGAAGGGCACGCCCACGCGTGGATTGCGAAGATCCATCTTGTATGGTGGGCGAGCGGTGGCGAAACCCACCATACAAGATGGGACTTGATCGATGATGCAATCCTTCCGGGCACGTCGAGGGGAGAGCAAAGTTGTCGAAGCGATTGGGTTCGTGTTGGCCGGAGACCATGCCGCGCAGACGGGCTCGCGTTGGGTTCGGATTTCTGGGCGACTTGCGAGCGGGTCGGACCGTCAAGTTGGGTTCGAGTTCTGGCCGGAGCAGTCGATTCGTCCGGGTTGGGTTTGCGTTTTCACCGACGGACAGGCGTGGGTTCGCCTTTTGACGTGGCTCCGAATCACGGCGGCTCGGTTGGGTTCGGATTTTCGCCACGCGATCGGGTGGCGGGGTTCCGTCTTCGAAACCCCGGCCGCGCGACGTGATTGGGTTCGTTTTTCCCGATCGCGAGACCTCGGGTCCTACTTATCGGCCGGCTTGGGGGCGGCGGAGGCGGTCGCGGTGGTGGCCTCGGCGGGATCGATCAGGCCGTCCTTGTCCCGGTCGAGGCGGTCGAACTGGGCCCTGGGCCCCCGGAACTCGCGGGCGGAGACGTCTCCGTCTCGGTTCCGGTCCATCCGGCGGAACCAGGCCGGGCCGCTCTGGGCGGGGGCGACCTCGGGCTGGGTCATGGGGCCGGCGACGGCGAACCGGGGGGCGCCGATCGGGGCGAAGTTGGCCCGGCCGAGGGTGAGCTGGTAGTGGTGGGGGATCTCGTCGGCGGAGATCCGACCGTCGCCGTCGCGGTCCCAGGTCGCCACGCGGTCGAGCGTCCCCCGGACCTCGCGAATGCCCAGGCGTCGGTCGCGGTTGAGGTCGAGGATCGAGAAGATCGCACGGCCCTGGTCCGAGGCGGTCAGGACCATCCGGTCCCTCGCGGCGCGGGCCTGGCCGTCGACGAACGCCTCCATCTCCTTGGGGTAGAGCTTGCCGTCGCCGTCGCGGTCGAGGATGTCGAAGAGGCCGGCCAGGGGCGAGGGATGATCCTTGTCCCTGGTCAGCTCGGACTTTTCGAGGTATCCGTTGTTGTCGGTGTCGCCCGCGTCGAACTGGGCCATGAACGACCGTCTGGCGACGTCCACGGCGCCGGCCCCGTCGTCGACGTGGACCTCCAGCCGGACCTCATCGGCCGACAGCTCGACGTCCCCCCCGCCGAGCTGCTTGACCTTCGCCCACGCCGGCAGCGGCTTCGAGCCCCCGCCTGCGACGGCCACGGTCGCCGCGCCCGAGGCGTCGGCCGAGAGGGTCACGGTCAGCTCGATGTCGGGCGTCACCCGGGCGAGGAACCGGCGGAGTTCCTCGGTGTCGAGGGCGCCGTCGGAGTCGGAATCGGCCGGGGCGAACGACTTCGGGTCGATCGGGAACTCGGCGTTGGAGAGCTTGTTGTCTCCCATCGACGAGCTCTTGCTCTTGGCGTTGCTCGTCCCCTTGTCGTACTTCTTGAGGAGGTGGCGGACGGGCCGGAGCGACGGCTCGCCTGGGGTCAGCTCGACGACGGGCTCGGCCTGGGCGAGGCTCCCTCGACGGCCGGGCATGTCCTCCGCCTGCATGGTCGTCTGGTCGGTGAAGGGTTCGAGCTCGATCGCCTCGATCTGCTCGTCGTCGTCGAGGTCGAGCCGGTGGAGCGACGACGCCGCTCCGGTCAGCTCGGCCCTGGCGAGCTTGCCGTCCTGGTCGCGGTCGAGGTGGCCGAACAGGGCGTCGGTCTTGCCGCTGGCGATCTTGCCGACCTGGACCCGGAACGGTCCGAGGGCCGTGCTCAGGGCGTCGGACAGCTCCTCCATCGAGACGACCCCGTCCTTCGGGTGGTTGTCGAGCTCGCCCCGGGGCATGGCCGTCGCGCCGCCGCTGGCGACCCGGACCAGCGTGGCCAGGGCCCCCCGGTCGGCCTCCGCCTTCGTGACGGTCCCGTCGTTGTCGCGGTCGAGGAAGGCGTGCATCGCCCGGACCGAGTCCTTCCACGCGACCCGGAACGGCCTGTCGCCCAGGGTCATCCGGAGCCGGAGGAAGATCGGCCGGTTCTCGCCGAGGAAGATCACGTCCTGGACGGTCTCGGGGCCCGGAGTCGCCGGTCGAGGCTTCTCGTCGGCGAGGGTCGCCGACGCGGCGAGGGCCAGGGCGAGGGCCAGGGCGAGGATCGCGCGGGTCGGTCTCATCCGATCACCTCCTCGATGGGCTTGGCCTTGGGGTCGACGATCCGGATCGGCCGGCCGACGTCGGAGACGTTCTGGGTGGCCGGGTCGATCCCGAGCGCCTGGCAGACGGTGGCGAGGAGGTCGGGCACCGAGACGGGGCGGTCCTTGACCGTCATCCCGTCGGCCCCGGTGTCGCCGATCGCCCGGCCGCCCTTGATCCCGCCGCCGGCGAGGACGGTGGTCCAGGCGGCGGGGAAGTGGTCGCGGCCGGCGTCCTTGTTGATCTTGGGGGTCCGGCCGAACTCGCCCATCCAGACGATCAGCGTCGAGTCGAGCAGCCCTCGGGAGCGGAGGTCCGTCATGAGGGTCGACCAGGCCGGGTCGAGCACCTGGCTGAGCTTCTCGACGGCGTCGAAGTTCCGCTGGTGGGTGTCCCAGCCGAAGGCCATCGAGCCGTCGGCGGCCGAGAGCGTGACCTCGATGAACGGGACGCCCCGCTCGACCAGCCTCCGGGCGAGCAGGCAGCCCTGGCCGAAGGCGTTCCGGCCGTAGGCGTCGCGGACCGGCGCCGGCTCCTCCTCCAGCTCGAACGCCCTCGCGGCGGCCGACCGCATCATCTTGACGGCCCGCTGGTAGGCGTCCTGGTGGCTCAGGGGCGAGACCCCCGGCCGGCTGGCCAGGAAGTCCTTCGCGAGCGCGTCGCGGAGGCCGAGCCGGGCGTCGGCCCGTGAAAGGTCGACGTCGGACGGCGGGGCCATGTCGTCGACCTTCAGCGAGATGTTGGTCCCGCCCGCGCCGCCGAGGACGCCCCGCTCGCCGACGATCAAGGGGGCGTACTTCGGCCCGAGGAACCCGGCCGAGAACGCGGCCGGGTTGAACGCCCGGTAGGGGGAGATGCTCACGAATCCGGGAAGCTCGGCCGACTCGTCCTCGAACTCCTTCGAGACGAGCGAGCCCAGGGTCGGGTAGTGGATCGGCCCCTGAGGCTGGTAGCCGGTCCGGAGGTTGAAAGTGGCCCGGCCGTGGTCGCCCTCCTTGGTGCTCATCGACCGGATGATGGCGATGTCCTTCATCTGCGCGGCGAGCTTCGGCAGGTGCTCCGAGATCCGGACGCCCGGCGCGGCGGTCTCGATCGCCTTGAACGGGCCGCCGTGCGAGTGGCCCGGCTTGGGGTCGAAGGTGTCGGTCTGGCTCGGCCCGCCGGTCATCCAGAGGAGGATGCACGACTTCCGCCGCTTCGGGTCGGCGGCGGCCGAGGCCGCCAGCGTCTCGATCCAGCCCGAGGCCGAGGCCCCGATGGCGCCGGCGGAGGCCAGCCGCATCACCTGCCGGCGGCTCAATCGAGGGGCGTCGCGATCCGATCGGAACATCTTGGCCACTCCCGTAAGGCGGGTGAGTGGTAGCGATACCCACCAACGCCAGCGATGCCGCCCGAGGATTGGTGGGTTTCGCTACCGCTCACCCACCCTACATCGGAGAATCCAATCTTGTATTTGTCAGTGGTTATGCTTGAACTCGGGCCCGTTGAGGATGGCCCAGAAGACGTCGGCCAGGGCCTTCGAGCGGTCGTCGGGCGCGGCCTTCTCGATGTAGCCGACCATCAGGGCCGACTCGTCGGGCCGGGGCTTGCGGGTCAGGGCGGCGAGGAAAAGCTCCTCGACCCGGCCGGCGGTGTCGAGATAAGGCGCCTCGGCGACCGCGGCGAGGGTGTCGCCGACTTCGAGGCTGGTGGCGCCCGTGACGATCTGGCCGTTCATCAGGGTGAGGGCCTGGAGGATCGACGTCTGGGCCTCAGTCGGCTTCTCGTCGCGGTTGGCGAAGAGTTCGAGGAACCGGCCGCGCGGGCCGACGTCCGTCATGGACCCCTCGGCCCCGTCGCGGAACCCCGTGGCCTGCGCCAGGCTGGAGAAGAGCTGGCCGGCGGAGAGGCCCCGGACCGACATCGCCGAGAACAGGAACGGCGGAGTCGGCTCGGGCCGGTCGAGTGCGCTGGTCAGGCCGTAGGCCCGGGTCGCGGTGATGGCCCGGATCAGGTATTTCAGCTCGTAATCATGCTCGACGAACTGGCGGGCCAGCTCGTCGAGGAGGGCGGGGTGCGAGGGGAGGTTGTCGCCCCCCATGTCGTCGACCGGGTCGACCAGGCCGGTGCCGAAGAACCGCGCCCAGACGCGGTTGACGGCGGCCCTGGCGAAGTACGGGTTCTTCGGCGAGGTGATCCAGTCGGCGAGGACCTCGCGGGGCTCGGCCTTCGCCTTCCAGACCGGCGGCGGGCCTTCGAGGAAGGCGGCCTTGACGATCTTCTCGGTCCCGGGGATGGCCAGCTCGTGGCGGTTGGCGACCTCGCGGACCGAGCCGTAGCCGTCCTCGGGCCCCTGCCGCTGGACCCCGGCGAAGAAGGCGGCCAGGCCCCAGAACTCCTCCCGCTTCCACCTGGCGAAGGGGTGGTTGTGGCACTGGGCGCATTCGAGCCGGACGCCGAGGAAGACGCGCGAGGCGCCGGCGGCGAGGTTCTCCGGCTTCCCCTCCTTGGCCGTGTAGAAGGCGGCGGGCGAGGGCTCGGGCCGGGCGTTGGGGTTGGCCGGTGCCGTGGCCCGCGCGCCGAGCCTGGCCGTGAGGATCTCGCGGACCATCTTGTCGTAGCCCACCTCGTCGATGACCTTCTTGCGGAGCCAGGCTTCGAACGCGGGGGCGGCGAAGCGGGCCTGGCCCTCGGTGTCGGCCTCGGGCAGGAGGAGCTGCCGCCAGATCTCGGTGGCCCGGGCGGTGTAGGCCGGGCTGTCCAGGAGCTTCTCGACCAGTCGGGACCGCTTGTCGGGGGATAGGTCTTCGATGACTTCGCGGGCATCGGCGGCGGTCGGGATCTTGCCGACGAGGTCGAGGCTGACGCGGCGGAGGTACTCGCCGTCGTCGGCCGGACCGGCCGGGATGACCCTGGCCTCGGCCCACTTCTCGGCGAGGAGCCGGTCGATCGTCGCGGCGAGCGCCCGGGCGTCGCGGGTCGCCCTGGGGACCTCGACGGGCTTCCGGGCGGCGTCGGCCGCCGGGGCGTCGCCGGGGCGGGGCAGGGCCAGGCAGGCGACGCCGATCGCGATCCAGGTCCGATGGTCACGCATGACAGCCGGCTCCTCGAAGGGGGTCGAAAACTCAGCGACGGGCGATCCAGGCCCGGGTCGCGGGCACGTCCCACAGCTTGATCGTGGCGTCGAGGCCCCCGGTGGCGAGGGTCTTGCCGTCCGGGAAGAACGAGAGGCCGAGCACCTGCCGGCCGTGGCCGACGAGCCGGGCGACCTCGGCCCCGTTCGAGGCGTCGAGCAGGGCCACCACGCCGTCCCCTCGGCCGGCCACCGCCAGCGACCGGCCGTCGGGCGAGAACCCCAGGGCCCGGACGCAGTCGGGAAAGCCGCCGAGGACCAGCCGGGCCTTGCCCGACTCGCCGTCCCAGAGCCGAACCGTCGAGTCGACCCCGCCGCTGGCCAGCGTCGAGCCGTCGGGCGAGAACGCCAGCGACCGGACGGACGCCGCATGCCCGGCAAGGTCGGCCAGTTCCTCCCGGGTTGCGACGTCGAACACCTTGACCTCGCCGAACGCGTCCTTCCGGCCGTCGAGCCCGCCGCCGGTCGCGATCCGCCGGCCGTCGGGGCTGAACGCCAGGGAGCAGATGGCCCCCCGGAAGCCCTCGATCCGCGCGATTTCGGAGCGGTCCTCGACGTCCCAGAGCGTCAGCGCCCTGTCCTCGCCCGCCGCCGCGAGGGTCTTGCCGTCGGGCGAGAAGGCGACCCTCGTCACGGCCTCGGTCGAGGCGAACTCGCCCCGGGACTCGCCCGTCCGGGCGTCCCAGAGGCGGATGGTCAGGTCCCAACTGCTCGACGCCAGGGTCTTGCCGTCGGGCGAGAACGCCATCGAGGAGACCCCGCGCTCGTGCCCGTGGAGCCTGGCCAGGACCCGGCGGGTCGCGGGGTCCATCAGGACGATGTGGCCGGGCGAGTCGAAGGCGACCTCGGCGGCGGCCAGGGTCTTGCCGTCGGGGGAGATGGCCACCGGGCCGATGCAGGCCAGCTCGCCGCCCAGGCTGGCGCGGGGCGTCACCCGCCGGGCGGCCAGGTTCCAGAGCCGGACCGTCCGGTCCCGGCTCGACGAGGCGACCGTCCGACCGTCCGGGGCGAAGGCGACATCGGACACCGGTCCCGAATGCCCCTTCAAGGTCGCCAGCCTGACGCCCGTCGAGGCGTCCCACAGGACCACGTCCCCGCCAGCATGGCCGGTCGCCAGGAACCGGCCGTCGGCCGAGAAGGCGACCGAGGCGAGATCGGACCCGTGCGCCGGCAGGGTGCCGCAAGCCGCACCGGTCGAGGCGTCGAACAGGCGGACCTCGCCCCCCTGCCCTTCGGCGACGACGGCCAGCGTCCGGCCGTCGGGCGAGAACTGGAGGTCGAGGATCGGCCCGCCGGGCGCCTTCAGCTCCCTCGCGGGGGCCGAGGTCGAGAGGTCGCGGATCAGGACCCTGCCGTCGACCCCGCCCGAGGCGAGGAGCCGGGCCCGGCCGAACGCCAGAGAGCGGACCTCGCCGTCGTGCCCGCCCAGGGTCGCGATTTCCAGCCGGGTCGAGGCGTCGAAGAGGTGGACCTCGCCCGCGAAGTCGCCCAGGGCGAGCGTCCTGCCGTCGGGCGAGGCGGCCAGGCTCGCCGCATCGCCCAGCGGGAACTGGGAGCCGAGCAGCCCGGCGGCCGGGTCGTAGACCGCGAGGTCGGCGGCGGCCCCGGCGGCGTACAGGGCCTTGCCGTCGGGCGAGAAGGCCACGCCGAGGGCCTCGCCCGGGTAGTCGAGCGTGGCGGCGGCCGAGAGCGTCGGCGCGGCGGCCTCCCAGATCCTCACGGCGCCGTCGTAGCCGGTCGAGGCGAGCCGGCGGGCGCCCGGTCCGAACGCCAGGGCCGAGACCCCCTCCGCATGGCCGGCGAGCGTCGCCCGCTCGCGGCCGGTCTTCGGGTCCCACAGCTTGATGGTCGAGTCGAGCCCGCCGCTGGCCAGGGTCGTCCCGGACGGGGTGAACGCCAGGGCGAGGACCATGTCCGCGTGGCCGGTCAGCGTGGCCCGCTCGCGGCCGGTCTTCGGGTCCCAGAGCTTGACCTCGCCGTCCTCGCCGGCGGTCGCCAGGAGCCGGCCGTCGGGGGCGAAGGCGAGGCCGCGGATCGTCCCCCGGTGGCCCGAGAGGGTCGCCGACGCGGCCAACGTCCGGAGGTCCCAGAGCGTCGCCGACCGGTCGGAGCCGGCCGAGGCCAGGGTCGAGCCGTCAGGGCTGAACGCGACGGCCCGGATCGCCGAGGTCGGCCCGGAAAGCGTGGCCTTCGCCCGCGCCGAGGCGACGTCCCAGAGCCGGACCGTCCGGTCGGAACCGGCCGAGGCGAGGGTCGAGCCGTCGGGGCTGAACGCGACGGCGAAGACCCACTGCATGTGGCCCGGCAGGGACGCCCGGAGCCGGCCGGTCTTCAGGTCCCAGAGCCGGACCGTCTTGTCATACCCGGCCGAGGCGAGGGTCGAGCTGTCCGGGCTGCACGCCAGGGCTGTCACGGCGTCGGCGTGGCCTTCGAGCCGCATCCGGGGCGTTCCCGAGGCCGGATCGCGGAGGACGATGGTCGAATCTTCGCCGGCCGTCGCCAGGGTCGAGCCGTCGGCCGAGCAGGCGACGGCCAGGACCGGCGACCGGGGCCGTCCCGCCGAGCTGGCGCGGTCGTCGTGGAGCAAGGTCGTCGAGAGTGCGAACTGGCGGGGCTCGTCCGTCGCGAGCCGGGTCGGGGCGGCCGGCCCGACGATCGAGGGTCGCGCCGCGGCCTCTCTCGGCCGGCCGTAGGGCAGGACGACGAGGGCCGTGGCCACCAGGGCGAGGGTCGCCGGCGTGGAAAGCCGCTCGTGGACCGTCCTCCGGCTGTCGAGGATTCTCAGCAATCGTCGATGGATCAGCATCCGCGATTCGAACAGCCCGAGCGACGCCGCCGGGGCGGCCGAGTGGTCCACGGTCCGGCCGACGATGGTCAGGAACCCCTCGCCGCAGGCGTGGCGGGAGGCGTGGGCGGCGGCGAGCGCGGCGTCGTCGCAGGCGTATTCGCGGAGCTGGTCGATGATCCAGTTGGCCAGGTGGACGGCCGGGTGGAAGAAGAACGCCGCCCCCACCAGCCGCTGGATCGCCACGACCCAGAGGTCGCCCCGGCGGATGTGGGCCAGCTCGTGGAGCAGGACCCAGTTGAGCTGCTTGGGCGTCAGGCCATCGTCGAGGTCGAGCGGCATGACGACGGTCGGCCGGATCAGGCCGCCGACGGCCGGCGAGGTGATCCGGGCGCTGACCGCCCATCGGACGACCGCCCGGACCCCTGCGGCCCGTCGGAGGGCCTCGAAGTCGACCGGGAACCAGCCCGAGTCGTCCACCGGCACCGCGCCCCGGATCAGCCGGCGGGTCGCCACGACCGACCGCGCGAACCGGACGAACAGGGCGGCGGACACGGCGGCCCAGATCAGCATCAGCACGGCCGAGATCGTCAGGTTCGGCCGGACTTTCGACGGGACCGGGGCGGGTTTCGCCGGCTCGGGGGCCGTCGACTTCCTCGGCGAGGGCTCCGAGGCGGCGGCCACGATCGGCTCGGGGGCCGAGGCGACGACGATCGGGCCGTCCGACTCGACCGGGCCCGACAGGCGAGCCGGGGGCAGGTCCTCCCCGCCGGCCGCGACCCAGGCGGAGACCGCCGAGGCGGCCCTCCGGACCGATTCATCCGGCGACCACGACGGCCACGAGGCCGGGATCGGCGTGACCAGCTTGAGCAGGACCAGGAGGAACAGCCCGTGCGCGAACTGGGCCGACATCCGCCGCCGGAACGGCAGCCAGACCAGGACGACGGCGGTCAGGAGGACGCTCGACTCCAGGAAAGCCCGGCCCATGAAGGTCGACCAGCTCGATCCCCAGGCGTTGAGCAGTTCCACGGTCGTCATGGCCTGGCCTCCCCGTCGATCTCGGCATCGGCATCGGCCTCGGGCTGGGCGTGCTCGTCGAGGAGGGCGCGGAGCTGGGCGAGGTCGTCGGGGGTCAGCTTGCTCTTCTTGACCATGTAGGCCAGGAGCTTGCCGTCCATCCCCTCCAGGGTGTTGTCGAGCAGGGTGTCGGCCGCGCCGGCGAGCGACTTCCACGCGGGCCGGGCCGGTCGGTAGAGGTAGCTGGTACCGACCGGCGTGGCGGTGAGGTGCCCCTTGTCCACCAGCCGGCGGAGCACGGTCTTGGTCGTGCTCGGGGCCCAGCCGTGGACGTCGCCGACCTCCTCGTAGACCTCCCTCGCCGCGCAGCTCTTGAGCCGCCAGACGATCTTCATCACCTTCCACTCGGCGACGGTCAGGGAATCGGGGACCTCGCGAGCCATGGGCACCTTCCCGCCTGTGTTACGAATCCAGTCGTACGACTACAAATATCGCCGAGCCCGATTCCCTGTCAACGAAATTCTTCGGGAATCGCGAGGATGGTCATCGGCGGGTTGCGGCCCGGCGTGGTGACGCCGGCTCACTTCAAGGGCGAGGGCTTCCGGTCGGTCGGGACGGGGGCGGCGTCGGGCTTTCCCTTCGGACGCTCCGCGACGGGCCGGCGGTCGGCCGGGAGCAGGATCGGCAGGACGTTCTTGCGGCGGCCTTTCTCCAGGCGGACGACGACGGGCGAGGGCTTCGTCAGGTCGATCTTGTGGGACTCTCGCTTCTCGTCGGGCGATCCTTCGTGGAGGATGACCTCCAGGGTCGCCTCCTTGACCGGCTTCTCGGCGTCGTAGTCGACGATCTTCTCGACCGTGATCGCGTAATCGCCGTCGAACCCCCGAGGGCAGACGTAGACCTCTTCGGGATGGTTGCCGTAGCCATTCTTGATGATCGCCCCGCCGAAGACGGTCCGGGGGTTGGCGTACTTGGCGGTGGCCCCCAGGGGCTCGGCGACGGCGAGGTCGATGTCGGCCTCCCCTTTCCAGGTCAGCTTGACGAAGACGTCGCGGGCCTCCGACTCGGCGAGCCGGGTCATCAGGGCCTCGGCCTCTTCGGACCTACCGGCGGCGCGGAGGGTCTCGGCCAGCCCCTTCACCTGCTGCTTGACGTCCGATCGGATCTGATCGTCGATCCCCGGCCAGCCGAGCGCGAGCAGCCGCTCGGCGGCGTCGCCCATCCGCTTCGGGTCCTCCTTCTTCGAGGCCAGGTTGATCGACATCATCGGCGGGACGGCGTTGGCCGGCACCTTCTCGGCGGCCAGGTCGACCAGCTCGCCGATGTTCGTCTCATATCCGGGGTCGCCGACCGGCTCGTAGAAGTTCCGGAGGACCAGGACGTCGGCCACGCGGACCAGGTCGTTCGGATTCTTGGTCCGCTTGGCGAGATACCCCGCGAAGCCCAGGGCCTGCTTCAGCTCCTTCTCCGACCCCTGGCGGGCCGTGATGCACTCGGCCAGCCAGACGTACATCCAGGGCTCGGCCTCCTTGCCGTGGTATTTGAGGAAACCCTTGATCGCGGCCTCGGCGTCGTTGAATTTCTTCGACTGGATGAGCTGGGAGACGAGCTGGAACAGCGTGATCGGCGACTCCTTCTTGGCGGTCGCGAAATGCTCGTCCCAGAATTTGAAGGGGTCCCCGCCGGCCTGGCCCTGGGCCGCCGCGGGAGCCGGGGCCGGCTTATTGGCTTTCGGCGAGGCCTTCTTCGGCGGGGTCGACCGCACGGTCGGCTCGTCGTCGCGCGTCGCCGATTTCTGTGCCGGCTTCGAAACGGCCCCGGGACCGGTCGCCGGAGTGGCGACGCGGTCCCGGGGGTTTGTGGACGAAGGGAGAACTGAGGGGGCCTGGCTAGCGGCGTTCAGTTGCTTTTTTTTTCCTCGAACGGCGAGATCGCCGGGTCCTGGGGCGGGACGGACATCATGCCGCCCATCATCCCCATGCCACCGCCCATGCCGCCCATGCCGCCCATCATACCGCCGCCCATGCCACCCATGCCGCCCATGCCG
>JAJYDH010000595.1 GCA_021777685.1 Planctomycetota bacterium
CTCTGGCCGGGGAAGATCGCTTGCGTCCGGCCCCCTCTCCCCTTTGTGGGAGAGGGTTGGGGTGAGGGGACGAGCGACGCCGGATCGACCTTTGAATGACCGCGCGTCGGACGGGTCCGGGCTTGGACCGGCGGATCGGCCTCGGTAGAGTGGCGGGGATGAGCCGCTTATCCGACACGTCTCCCGAGGCCGAGCGCGTCCTGGCGGGTGCCTACCGGGCGATGTCTCCGGCCCGGAAATGGGCCCTCCTGGGCGACCTCTACCGGATGGGCCGTGACTTTCACGCGAGCGGGGTCCGGCTCCGCCGTCCCGGCGCGACCCCGGCCGAGATCCGCTCCGAATGGATCGCCGCGCACCTCGGCGAAATCCCCCGCGTCTCGACATCCGAGGAGCCCGGCATGGATCAGCCGATCGACAATCTTCGGGTCGTCCGCGAGGTCATCGCCGCGTTCGATGCGCTCGGGATCGCCTATGCCCTCGGCGGGTCGCTCGCCAGCGGGATTCACGGGATCACCCGTTACACGTCCGACGCCGACGTCTCGGTCGAGCCGTTCGGAGGGCTCGAAGACAGGCTCGCCGCATCGTTCGGGCCGGACTATTACGTGAGCGTCGAGGCCATCCGCCAGGCGATCCGCGACCGTTCGACATTCAACATCATCAATACATCGGTCGGCTTCAAGGTCGACGTGTTCGTGCGGAAGGATCGGCCGTTCGAGCGGTCGCTGATGCGACGGAGGGTGTCGGCCTTGATGGCCGACGCGCCCGATCGGCCGATCTCCGTCGTGAGCGCGGAGGACTCGGTCCTCCTCAAGCTGGAATGGTATCGCCTGGGCGGCGAGACCTCCGACCGTCAATGGTCGGACATCCTCGGCGTCCTCCGGATCCAGGCCGGGCGGCTCGACGAGGCGTATCTCGACCTCTGGGCGGCCGGGCTGGGCGTCGCCGATCTGCTGGCCGACGCCCGGCGCGATGCCGTGGTCTGATCGGACGGGCTCAGGCCTTCGTCGAGGGCTTGAGGAGGTCCCTCGACCGCATCCAGTCTTCGAGCCGTTGGGGCCAGCCGGCGACGGGGTGCTTGATGGGCCTCATGCCGTAGCCGTGGCCGCCGGACGAGTAGACGTGCAGCTCGGCGGGGACCTTGGCCCGCTTCAGGGCGAGGTAGTACTGGACGCTGCTCTCGACCGTGATCGGGTCGTCGCTCGCGTGGGCGAGGAAGGTCGGCGGCGACTCCGAGCCGGCGCGGATCTCGGGGGCGAGCCCGGCCTTGTCCTTCGTGAGCAGGTAGGCCGGATAGATCAGGACGGTGAAGTCGGGGCGGCAGTCGACCTTGTCGGCGTCGTCGACCGGCTCGTAGGCCCGCTTGTCGGGGTTGGTCGAGGCCCAGGCGGCGAGGTGGCCGCCGGCCGAGAAGCCGAGCAGGCCGATCCGCTTCGGGTCGATCCCGAGGTCGCCGGCCTTGCTCCGGACGAGGCTGACGGCGCGCTGGGCGTCCATCAGGGCCTGGGGCGGCGGCTGGTCGTTGGGCGTGCCGGGACGGCGAGGGATCCGGTACTTCAGCACGATCCCGGTCACGCCGATCGTGTTCAGCCAGCGGGCGACATCCTCCCCCTCGTGCGAGATGGCCAGGATGTTGTAGCCGCCGCCGGGGCAGATCACGATCGAGGTGCCGGTGTCCTTCTCGGGGCTCGGGCGATAGACGGTGATGGTGGGCTTCGAGACGTAGGAGACGCGGGTGATCCCGTCCTTGCCCGGGTCCGACTTCTCCTCGCCGATCTTGCCCGACTCGCCCGGCGCGGCCCCGGGCCAGAGGTCGAGCGTCTTCGGGTCGTCGGCCCTCGACGGCGAGCCGAGGCCGATGGCGAGGCAGAGTCCCAGGCCGATCGCGGTGATTCTCATGGGCGGGTGCATCCTGATCCGGGGCGGGGCAGGGGAGAGTTCCGGCACGACGTCGGAACGTTCGTCGCGAGGGCTGGCCGATCGCTCGTTCACTTCGGCGCGGGAGCGCCGGAGGGGGCCGACGACACTCGCGGCGCGGGCGTCGCCGCCGGCGGGGTGGCCAGCCCCTTCTTGAGTTCGTCCACCGATTTGCGGATCTCGGCGACCTGGACTTCCAGGTGTCGGACGTCGGAGGTGATGCTACTGGCCCACCAGATCCCGGCCACGGCGCTCGACACGAAGGCCCCCCCTCCCAGCCCGACCACCAGCCCGATCACCAGCTTGGCCAGGCCGACCAACAGCCTCAACTCGGTGCGGATCTCCGCGAGCCCGACATCGAGCCGGTGGACGTCGTCCTTCAGTTGCTTCAGGTCGTCGTTGAGGGTTTCCGTCGCCGGGCCGGGCATCACGCAACGCCTTGTCCGAGATTCGCGAGATTTCCACCATTCTGGCCCAAGTCGACCCGCCAGACAAGGCGGATGATCTCCGGCGCGCGGGCGGCTCATTCCACGACTCCGAGCCGGCCAGGCCCCTCGGCCGGAGCCTCATCCCCCTCCGGCCATCGCCCAAGGCGGAGGGTCCAGCCGTGGCCCTCGACGCAGACGGCGGCGACGAAGCCGGGCTCGGTCGCGACCTCGACGAGCGACCAGCGGGCGGCCTCGGCGGGGTCGGGCAGGGTGGCGAGCAGGGCGGCCGGCCGGCCCGGGGCGAGGGAGACCTCGAACTGGTCGAGCGGCAGCGCCAGGCCCTTGCCTTTCGCCTTGATGTAGGCTTCTTTACGCGTCCAGCCGTGGAAGAAGGCCAGCGGGCGCGATTCGTCGGGCAGGGCCTGCAACTCGGCGACCTCGCCCGGGGCGAAGAACCGCCCGGCGATCGCGTCGCCGCCGAAGTCGGGCCGGATCCGCTCGATGTCGACCCCGATCTCCCGCCCGAGCGTCACCGCGTACACGACCCACGGGCCGGAGTGGGCCAGGTTGAACCGGATCGGGATATCAACATCCAGGCGAGGGTCGAGCCCCGGCTTGCCGTGGGCGTTGGCGACGAACCGGAGCGACCCCGGCTCCCGGGCCAGGTATCGGCCGAGGATCGCCCGCAGCAGCCCCCGGCCGACCGCGAACCGCCGGCGGTCGTGGGGGAAGGCGAACCGATCGGCCCGCCGCCGCTCGTCGTCGGTCAGGAGCGCCCGCATCGCCCCGACCGCCTCGTCGGCCGCGTCGCGCGAGGCGGTCCAGACGTGGACCTCGTCGGGGGGCAGGGGGAGCATCCGATCGATTCCCTCGCGGGCGGTCTCAATCCATCAAAATCCGCGTCTTCCTCCCCTCTCCCCCTGGGAGAGGGGCCGGGGGTGAGGGGCATGGCAGCGGTGATGGGCCCGAAGAAGGGCTCCCGGCCAGATCACTCGTCCGGCGGCGACCCTCACCCCGGCCCTCTCCCAGGGGGAGAGGGAGGCGGAAAAGCCCCTTGAGGGCCCGGTCAATCCCGGGGCGGGCGCAGCTCCCAGACCTCGCCGAAGAAGTCGGCCGCGACGACCTTGCCGGGCCTCCTCGCGTCGGGCGGGGTGGTGACGTCGACGATCGCCCAGTCGGGCAGCTTGGGCACCTGCCTGGCATTGTTCAAATAATCATATTCTCGAAATGTGAACCCGCTATTCAGAACGACATATTTCGTCGGGTTGAGCGGATTCGGGTAGATCAGGATCGGCGCGTGGGTGTCGGCGGGGTAGGACTTCGCTCCGACGACGATCCTATCGCCCTCCCAGCGGATCGGCAGCCTGGCGGCGATC
>JAJYDH010000596.1 GCA_021777685.1 Planctomycetota bacterium
TTCGCCCAGGCCGCGGCGCTCACGCTCTACGACCCCGACCGCGCGCAACTGGTGCTCCGTGAGGGGCAGGGGGGCATCTACGACGACCTCCTCGCCGCCCTGACCGCCGAGATGGACCGGCTCCGACCGAAGAAGGGGGCCGGGCTCCGCATCCTCACCGAGGCGGTCGGCTCGCCCAGCCTGGCCGACCAGATCAAGCAGGTACTCGCCGCCTACCCCGAGGCGAAGTGGCACCGCTATGAGGGCGTGTCCCGGGACGCCGCCCGCGCCGGCTCGAAGCTGGCGTTCGGCGAGGTCGTGGACCCGGTCTATCACTTCGACAAGGCCGACGTGATCCTGGCCCTCGACGCCGACTTCCTCGCCTGCGGCTCCCCCGGCCGCGTGGCCGACGAGCGGGCCTTCGCCGCCAGGCGGGAGCCCAAAGAGGGGGTGATGAACCGCCTCTACGTCGCCGAGGCCGTCTACACCAACACCGGAGCCGCCGCCGACCACCGGCTCGCGATCAAGCCGAGCCAGGTCGCCGACCTCGCCCTGGCCGTCGCGAAGGAGGCAGGCGTCGAAGGGGCTTCCGGCGCGGCCTTGCCCGAGCCGATGGCCAAATGGGCCGCCGCGGTCGCCAAGGACCTCAAGGCCCACAAGGGCAAGGCGCTGGTCCTCGTCGGCGACTCCCAACCGGCCTACGTCCACGCCCTCGGCCACGCGATCAACCAGGCCGTCGGCGCGATCGGTGAGCAGGGGACCGTCACCTTCATCGAGCCGATCGAGGCCGACCCCGTCGAGCACGTCGGCTCGCTCGCCGGGCTGGTCAAGGACATCCAGGCCGGCAAGGTCGACACCCTGCTCATCCTCGGCGGCAACCCCGCCTACACCGCGCCGGCCGACGTCGATTTCGTCGCCGCCCTGAAGAAGGTCCCGCTCTCGATCCGCCTGGGCACGCACCTCGACGAGACCTCGGAGCATTGCACCTGGTTCGTCCCCGAGGCCCACTTCCTGGAGTCGTGGGGCGACGCCCGGGCCTTCGACGGCACCGCGTCGATCGTCCAGCCGCTCATCGTCCCGCTCTACAACGGGAAGTCGGCGCACGAGATCCTGGCCGCCATGATGGGCCAGTTCGACCGCTCGCCCCTGAATGTCGTCCGCGACTACTGGCGAGGGCAGAAGGGGAACCCGGCCGACTTCGAGGCGACCTGGCGGAAGGCCCTCCACGACGGCAAGATCGACGGGACGGCCTCGAAATCCAAGGCCGTCACCGCCAAGGCCCTCGCCTCGTTCGGGCCGAAGCCGGCCGCCCCCTCGGGCGGGACCGAGATCATCTTCCGGCCCGACCCGACGATCTGGGACGGCCGGTTCAACAACGTCGGCTGGCTCCAGGAGCTGCCCAAGCCGATCACCAAGCTGACCTGGGACAACGCCGCCCTGATCTCGCCGGCGACGGCCCGGAAGCTGGGCCTCGAACTGGTCGGCGGCAACGGCAAGGTCGCCGAGATCAAGTACAAGGGGCGGACGCTGGAGATCCCCGTCTTCCTCGTCCCCGGCCAGGCCGACGACACGGTGGTGGTCCACCTCGGCTACGGCCGGTCGAAGACCGGCAACGTCGGCACCGGGACCGGCTTCAACGCCAACGCGATCCGGACCTCGGACGCCCCCTGGGGCGGGCCTGGCGCGGAGATCGCCATGACCGGGGCGACCTACTCGCTGGCCAGCACCCAGCCCTGGCGGAACGTCGAGGGCCGGAACCTGGTCCGGGTCGCCACCCTGGCCGACTTCATCAAGGACCCCAAGTTCGTCCACAAGGATGAGGAACTGCCCCACGGGTCGCTGGCCTCCTCGGTCTGGGACGAGGAGTACAAGGACCACTACAAGTGGGGCATGGCGATCGACCTCAATTCCTGCACCGGCTGCAACGCCTGCGTGATCTCCTGCCAGGCCGAGAACAACATCCCGGTCGTCGGCAAGGGGCAGGTCGAGGCGGGCCGGCTCATGCAGTGGATGGAGATCGACACCTACTTCAGCGGGGAGGTCGACAAGGAGACCGGCAAGGCTGAGGCGCCGATCGACGCCTACTTCCAGCCCCGGACCTGCATGCACTGCGAGAACGCCCCGTGCGAGCTGGTCTGCCCGGTCGGGGCGACCCTCCACGACGCCGAGGGGCTCAACGTGATGGTCTACAACCGTTGCGTGGGGACCCGGTACTGCGGCAACAACTGCCCGTACAAGGTCCGGCACTTCAACTTCCTCAACTACTTCGAGGAGTCGAAGCCCCGGCTCGACATGCCCTCGCTCAAGCTCCTGAACAACCCGGACGTGACCGTCCGGTCGCGCGGCGTGATGGAGAAGTGCACCTACTGCATCCAGCGGATCAGCGGGGCCCGGATCAACGCCAAGGAGAAGGGCGTGCCGATCCAGGACGGCGACGTGAAGACCGCGTGTCAGGCCGCCTGCCCGGCGCAGGCCATCCACTTCGGCGACCTGAACGACAAGTCGAGCAAGGTCTACAAGATCAAGCAAGAGTCGCGCGACTACGTCATGCTCGGCGAGCTGAACACGCGCCCCCGGACGACCTATCTCGGCAAGATCCGCAACCCCAACCCCGAACTCGTCGAGGCGTGACCCGATGCCGCCGAAGGATCTGAACCAGGGGCAAATCGACCCGAGGGAGCTGCCGGTCACCGGGCCGGGGCTGACGATCGGCTCGGTCAACGACCTGATCAGCGACGCCGTCCTGAAGCGGCCCTATTCGAAGGGCTGGCTCCTGGGCGCGGCGATCGGGTTCAGCCTCGTCAACATGCTGTTCATCGCGGTCGCGTGGCTGCTCTTCCGCGGGGTCGGTGTCTGGGGCATCAACCGCCCGGTGATGTGGGGCTTCGCGATCATCAACTTCGTCTGGTGGATCGGCATCGGCCACGCCGGGACGCTGATCTCGGCGATCCTCCTGCTGATGAAGCAGCAGTGGCGGACGTCGATCAACCGGTTCGCCGAGGCGATGACGCTCTTCGCCGTGGCCTGCGCCGGGATGTTCCCGCTGCTCCACATGGGCCGCCCCTGGTGCTTCTACTGGATGGGGCCGTACCCGAACACGATGGCCCTCTGGCCGCAGTTCCGGAGCCCGCTGGTCTGGGACGTGTTCGCGGTCTCGACCTACGCGTCGGTCTCGGCCATGTTCTGGTACGTCGGCCTGATCCCCGACCTGGCCACGTTCCGCGACCGGGCCAAGAACAAGTTCGCCCGGATGGCCTACGCCGCCGGCGCGATGGGCTGGACCGGCTCGGCCCGCCACTGGAAGCGATACCAGTCGGCCTACCTGATCCTGGCCGGGCTCTCGACCCCGCTGGTCGTCTCGGTGCACACGATCGTGTCCTTCGACTTCACCATCGGGATCATCCCGGGGTGGCACTCGACGATCTTCCCGCCCTACTTCGTCGCCGGGGCCATCTACGCGGGCTTCGCGATGGTGCTCACCCTGATGATCCCGCTCCGGACCTGGTACGGGTTCCAGGACGTGATCACGATGCGGCACATCGACAACATGGCCAAGGTCATGCTGGCGACCGGGATGCTCGTCACCTACGGCTACTTCATGGAGACCTTCATGGCGTACTACGGCGCCAACGAATATGAAGGCTACATGATGTCCAACCGGGTGGGCGGGCCCTACGCGCCGTTCTACATTGCCCTGATCGTCTGCAACTGCCTGATCCCCCTGTCCCTCGGCC
>JAJYDH010000597.1 GCA_021777685.1 Planctomycetota bacterium
CGGCGAACGACTCCTCGGGGCCGCTCCGGTTGGCCAGGTAGTGGACGACCAGGCGTTCGACGATCGGCGGGACCTTCTCGAACGGCAGAGATTCCAGCAGGGGCCGCCCGGCGCCCTGTTCGAGCCCCCAGCCGCCGCCGATGACCATGTGATAGCCCTCGACCATCTCCTCGCCGACCTCGACCTGGGTGCCTTGCAGGCCTATGTCGCCGATGTAATGCTGGGCGCACGAGTTCGGACAGCCGGTGACGTGGATGTTGATCGGCCGGTCGACCGTCACCCGGCCTTCGAGGTGGGCGGCGATCTCCATCGCGTTCCGCTTGGTGTCGGCCCCGGCGAACTTGCATCCGGCGTTGCCCGTGCAGGCGATCAGGCCGCTCCGGACGCCGGAGGCGTCCCAGTGCAGTCCGAGGGCCTCGATCGCCGCCTTGACCGCATGGACGTCCGCCTCGGCGATGTCGGGGATCAGCAGGTTCTGCCAGACGGTCAGGCGGATGGACTGGCTCCCGTAACGGGCGGCGATGTCGGCCAGGCCGTCCGCCTGATCGCAGGTCATCCGCCCGACCGGAAGCACGACCCCAACGTAAACCTTGCCCGGCTGCTTCTGAGGGTGGAACCCGACGTGCGCCCAGCGGTCCTCGGCGGCCGGCGTCTCGCACCGATCGAGGGGAAATCGCGCGAGCGGCCTGCCGTATTCCTTCTCGACCTCGTCGAGGAACTTCGGGAACCCCCAGTCGTCGAGGAGGTATTTCATCCGGGCCTTCTTACGGTCGGTCCGGTCGCCGTTCTTGAGGTAGACGCGGACGATCGCGCCGGCGACGGCCACGCAGTCCTCGGCCTTGAGCATGACGCCGGTGTCCCTGGCGAAGTCCTCGTGGCCGGTGATCCCGCCGAGGGTGACGCGGAAATAGACGCCGGCGGGAAAAGCGGCGTCGGCGTTGGCCTCGGGGACGCGGACGGCCTTGAAGCCGATGTCGTTGGTGTCCTCCAGGCTGGCGATCCGGCCGCCCCCTTCGAAGGCGATGTTGAACTTGCGCGGGAGGCCGTACATCTCGCGGTGATTGAGGATGTAATGGTGCATCGCCTTGGCGAGCGGCAGGGTCTCGATCAGCTCGTCGGGGTCGATGCCGCTGGTGGGCGTGGACGTGCAGTTGCGGATGTTGTCGGCGCCGGAGCCCCGGCTGACGAGCCCGTAGTCGGCCAGGCCCATGAGGTACGCCACGGCGTCGGGGGCCTTGATCTCGCGGACCTGGAGGTTCGCCCGGGTGGTACAGTCGACGTGCCCGCCGCCGAACCGGCGGGCGAGGTCGGCGACGCCGCGGAACTGCCAGCTCGACAGGACGCCGCCGGGAATCCTCAGCCGGCTCATGAACGAGTCCTGGGCCGGGGCGACGTAGAACAGGCCGGAGAACTTGTAGAGCAGGACGTCGGTCCCCTTGGGGTAGCGGCCGGCCGAGGCATTCTCGCCCATCTCGGCCCACATCGAGAACGGGTCCTTCTCGCGCTTGGCCTTCTCCTCGGCGCAGAGCGCCCGGCCCCGGGCGATGAACCGGTCCTGGGCCTCGACCTGGAGCGGGTAGGGGCCGGCGGTCGGCGGCATCGCGGCGCCCGGGGCGAGCGCGACGGGCGCCCCCGAGGGGCCGGCGCTGCCCGCGATGATCGGCAGTCCGCGGACCGCGCGGGCGACGTCGGAGCCCATCGCGAACCCCTGGAGGAACTGCTTCTGCTCGTCGCTGAGTCCGTCGCTGTCCGCCATCGGGGCTCCTCACCATCAATACAAGAACATAAATTTCAAATATACAATTTCAAATCTGAAATTTCAAATTTGAAATTCAGGTGCGGCGGGAGGGCGATCAGACGCCGTTGGCCGACGCGCCGGCCGGGATCTTGCCGTTCCTCGGGGCGCCCGCCCCGTTCGCCGCCTGCCCGGCATGGCGGTCGATGAGCTGGGCGAGCAGACCCTTGCACGAGCCGCAGCCGGTGCCGGCCCTGGTGGCGTCGCCCAGGGCCTGGACCGTGCCGCAGCCGGCCTTGATCGAGTCGACGATCATCGACTCGCCGACCCGGTTGCAGTTGCAGACGGTCCGGTCGGCCTCGGAGGCGCCGGCGTCGGGCGAGCAGAGGATGTCGAGCCGGTTGTCCGGCAGGGGGTCGCCCCGGTCGAAGACCTGGACGAGGCTCGCCGCCGCCTCGACGTCGCCGACCAGCATCGCGCCGACCAGCTTCCCCTCGCGGACGATCAGCTTCCGATAGCTCGCCTTCCGCTCCTCGATGACCTGGATGACCTCGTCGGTCTCCAGGGTCGGCTCGGCCAGGCCCATCGCGGCGACCTCGATCCCGGCCACCTTCAGGCGGGTGTAGAGCTTCGACCCCCGGTAGCGGGACCTCGGGCGGTAGCCGGTCAGGACGTCGGCGAGGACCGTCGCCTGCTCGAAGATCGGGGTGACGATCCCGTAGATCTTGCCGGCGTGCTCGGCGCACTCGCCGACCGCGTAGACGCCCGGGATGTGGGTGGCCAGGGTGTCGTTGACCAGGATGCCCTTGTTGACCGGGATGTTCGAGGCCCTGGCGACCTCGACCCTGGGCCTGATCCCGCAGGCGAGGACGACCATCCTCGCCGACAGGAACGTCCCGTCGTCCAGGACCACCGCCTCGACCCGCTCGGTCCCCCGGATCGCCCTGATCGACCGCCCGGTCCGGACGAAGATCCCGCACCGCTCGATCTGCCGGCGGAGCAGGTCGGCGCCGAGCCGGTCGAGCTGGACGTTCATCAGCGAGTCGGCCAGGTGGATCACCGTGACGTGGAGGCCCTGGTCGCTCAGCGCCTTGGCCGCCTCCAGCCCGAGCAGGCCGCCGCCGAGGACCATCGCGTTGTCGCCCGAGTGGGCGAACGTGCGGATCTTCAGGCAGTCTTCCAGCGTCCGATAGACGAACACCCCGCGCTTCCAGCGGCCGTCGTCCCCCTCGATCCCCTCGATCGGCGGGACGAACGCGGAGCTGCCGGTGGCCAGGACGGCGACGTCGTAGTGGTGCAGCCGGCCGTCGGCCGCGTGGACCTGGTGGGCCGTGGTGTCGAGGTGCGTGACGGTCACACCCGGCACGAACTCGACCCCCCGCTCGGCGAACCAGGCCGAGGGCTTCATCATGATCGCGTCGGACTCGGCCCCGCCCAGGACCTTGCTCAACTGGACGCGGTTGTACGAGCCGCCCGACTCCTCGCCGAAGACCTTGATCCGGTAGCGCTTCTCGGCCCCCCGCTGGATCAGGTCGTCCAGGAGCCGGCTCGCGGCCATGCCGTTGCCGACGATGACCAGCTCGCGCCGATCGCCCCGGAACGCCGATTCCGCGACGGTCGACGACGGGTCGTGGGCCGTCCGGCGGCTGACCATCGAGCCTCGATCGACATGGGAGAGGTGTTCGGACATCGGTCTCAACCGTGGTACGGGGATCATCCGGCGATCGGGGCGATTCGGACGGCGCAGACCTTGAACTCGGGCATCCGGCTGGTCGGGTCGAGCGCGGGGTTGGTCAGCAGGTTCGCCGCGACGGCCCCGCCCCAGTGGAACGGGGCGAAGACGGTGTCGGGGCGGATCTCGGACGTCACCGACGCCTCGAACCGGACCCGCCCTCGGCGGCTCTCGACCTCGACCGGCCCCCCGCTCGCCACCCCCATCCGGCGGGCCAGCCTCGGGTGGATCTCCAGCCGG
>JAJYDH010000598.1 GCA_021777685.1 Planctomycetota bacterium
CCCTCATCGGGGGTGTCGAGCAGGCCGAGGATGTGCAGGAGGGTGCTCTTGCCCGACCCGCTCGACCCGACCACCGCCACCAGCTCGCCCCGTTCGACCTCGAGGTCGACCCCCCGGAGCACCGGGACCTCGTTCCGGCCCTTGCGATAACCCTTCGCCAGGCCGTTCGCCGCCAGGTGGATCGCCATCTCTCCTCCTTGTATTGAGCGGGTAGCAGTCAGCGGGTAGCGGGTAGAAAAGATCAGAAATCCCCGCCGACGCTAATCTTCGCTACCCGCTACCCGCTACCCGCTACCCGCTACCCGCTACCCGCTACCCGCTACCCGCTACCCGCTACCCGCTATTGGAGTCACTCGAACCGCAGCGCCTGCACCGGCCGGAGGCGGGCCGCCCTCTGGGCGGGCCAGACGCTGGCGGCGACGGCGATCGTCAGGGCCCCGCCGACGATCCAGAGGACCGTGTGCGGCTCGATCAGGGTCGGGATCTCGTTAAAGTAGTAGATATCGGAGTCGAACACCTTGCGGCCGGTCAGGACGCTGAGCCCCTTCTCGATCTGGTTGATGTACCGGACGAACAGCAGGCCCCCGATCATCCCCACGCCGCTGCCGACCACGCCCAGGCTCAGGCCGTAGCCGAGGAAGATCCCCCGGACGCCCGAGGTCGACGCCCCCAGCGCCTTGAGCACGCCGATATCCCGGGTCTTCTCCACCACGATCATCGAGAAGATCGCCAGGATGCCGAACCCGGCCACGGCGATGATGAAGAACAGAAGGATGTTGAGGATGCTCTGCTCCACGGCGACCGCCGCCAGGAGCGGGCCTTGCTTCTGCTCCCAGGTCAGGGCCGTGAAATAGCGGGGCTTCAACTCCTCCAGGGCCGTCTCGATCTTGTCCCGGAGCGTGTTGAGGTCCACGCCCGGCCGGGCCTTGACCTGGATCTGGTTGACGGCGCCGTGCCCCTCGCCGTCGCCGAGGAGCCGCATCCGCTGGAGCTGTTCGAGCGGCATGTAGACGTGGGTCGAGTCGTACTCGCTCATCCCGCTCTTGAAGTAGCCGACGACCAGGGCGTCGTCATAGGTGACCTTGGGCTTGTCGCCCGCCTGCGGGAAGACCAGGCCGACGCGGGTCCCCGGCGGGGCGATGCAGTAGTCCTTCCCCTGGACGTGGGCGTGGCCCATCGCGTAGCCGATGATCGTCCCCTGCTCGGAAGCCTGGTTCTCGACCATCTGTTTGAGGGCGGCCTTCATGGCCGGGTCGTCCTCGTCCTGGAGCATCTGCCCGGCCGGGTTGTTGAGCTTGACCCGCTCGGGGATCTCGAACGAGGGGGGGATCTGCCGGCCCTTCTCGTCGACGAGGAACTCGGCGAAGTCGCCGGTCCTGGCCCGCTCCAGGGGCTTGATCCCGATGAGCTGGACCTGGCGGGTGATCGGCTGGCCGTTGAACGACCATTTCATCAGGGCGAAGGTCTCCATCGTCGGGGCCATCGCCAGGACGTCCTCGCCGGCCACCTCCTTGATCCGGGCCATGACCTCGTCGGAGTTGCGGAAGCCGTCGAAGCTGCGCGACTCGACGATCACGTCGGCGAGGACCCCGTGGAGCCGGTCGCGCATCTTCGCCGAGAACCCGGCCATCACCGAGTTCACCACGATCATCGTGGCCACGCCCAGCATCACGCTGACCACGCTCGCCAGGGCGATGTAGCGCGTCCGCAGATATCGCCAGCAGAGCAGATACTTGTACATGACGGCTCCATCCTTGGATCGGGGAAAGCGGTCAGCGATCAGCTTTCAGCGATCAGCTTTTTCGGTCGGGCTCCGCCCGCTGCTTCTGTCTGGGTCGATTTGATTGTTCTGGCTGATTGCTGAAAGCTGACCGCTGAAAGCTCTCGGGTCATTGCTCCGGCCGCATCAGCGGGAACAGGATCACGTCGCGGATGCTCGCCTTGTTCAGGAGGAGCATGCAGAGCCGGTCGATCCCGACTCCCAGTCCCCCGGCGGGCGGCATGGCGTGCTTGAGGGCGCGGACGAAGTCGTCGTCCATCTTCGCCATCGAGTCCTCGGCCTTCTGGCCGGCGAGCTGGCCCTGGAAGAGCTTTTCCTGCAAGAGCGGGTCGTTCAGCTCGGTGTAGGCATTGGCCAGCTCGATCCCGCGGACGAACAGCTCGAACCGCTCGGCGACGGCCGGGTCGGACGCCTTCCGCTTGGTCAGCGGGCAGATGGCGGCCGGGTAGTCGATGACGAAGATCGGGCCGTGCAGCGCGTCCTCGACCGTCTCCTCGAAGACCTCGCTGACGATCACGTCGGGGTCCTTGCCCGCCGTCGCGATCCCCAGGCTCTCGGCCTTGATCCGGACGGCCTCGGAGTCGGTCGGCTCGACCCCGGCGTACTCTCGGAACAGGTCGAAGTAGGTCCGGCGTGGCCAGGGGGGCGTGAAGTCGACCATGTCCTCGCCCCAGGGGCGCCGGTAGACGCCGTCGAGGGCCTCGATCGCGCCGACGATCAGGGCCTCGGTCAGGTCCATCATGGCGTGGTAGTCGCCGTAGGCTTGATAAGCCTCCAGCATGGTGAACTCGGGGTTGTGCTTGGGGCTGATCCCCTCGTTCCGGTAGACCCGGCCGATCTCGAAGACCCGCTCCATCCCGCCGACCAAAAGCCGCTTGAGGTACAGCTCGGGGGCGATCCGGAGGAAGAGGTCGAGGTCGAGCGTGTTGTGATGCGTGATGAAGGGTTTGGCCGCGGCGCCGCCGGCGATGGCCTGCATCGTCGGCGTCTCGACCTCGACGAACCCCTTTTCTCCCAAAACCTTGCGGAAGGCCGACACGACTTTCGACCGGCCGAGGAACGCCTGCAAACTCTCCGGGTTGTGGGCGAGGTCGACGTACCGCTGGCGGGACCGCTTCTCGATGTCGGTCAGGCCGTGCCACTTCTCGGGCGGCGGCAGGAGGCTCTTGCCGAGGAACGTCAGACTCTCGGCGAAGACGGTCAGCTCGCCCGTCTTCGTGAGCCCGAGGCCGCCGTCGACGCCGATCAGGTCGCCCAGGTCCAGTTCCGAGGCGATGGCCCACCCGCCCTCGCCGACCTGGTTCTTGCCGATCATCGCCTGGATGGTCCCGGTCCAGTCGCGGACCTGGAGGAACGCGACCTTCCCCTGGCCCCGCTTGAGCACGATCCGGCCGGCGATCCGGACCCTGGGCCGGGGCGGTTCGTCGGCCCCCTCGACCTTCTCGGGCAGGGCGACCTGGCGAACCGACTCGATGGCCTGATGGTCGTCGAACCGCCGGCCCCAGGGGTCGAGGCCGAGGGCCTCGATCTTCCGGAGCTTCTCCAGGCGGGCGGCTTCCAGGGAATCCGGCGTTTCTTCCGACATCACCAGGCCTTGCGTGCTCGCGGACGGGACGGGGGCGGACTTGAGCCAAAATTTAAGCCAATGACGGTTTTCGGTCAACGCCAACCCTCCCGGCGCGACCGCCAGGCGGGCGGGATTGCCGGATCGGGGCGGGGATGGTAGAGAACGGGCCCCCTTCCCGAAAATCCCCCGATGGAGCGTCCCAATGACCCGGACACGGAAGCGCCACGTCGCGTTCGTCTCGGTCGCCGCCCTGTTCGCGGCCCTCTCGATATCCCGGGCTCCCGGCCAGTTCGCCATCTTCGGCGTCGCGTCGTCGCACGCGGTCGGCGTCGAGGCCGGCGACCTCCCGGGCGAGTGG
>JAJYDH010000599.1 GCA_021777685.1 Planctomycetota bacterium
CGTCCACGCGACCGACCGCGACCGGGTCCGGATCGGCCAGAGGCTCCGGGAAGCCTGGCCGGGCCGCCCTTCGCGAGGGCAATCCCTGGCGACGGCGGCCGTGGCCCATCTGGGGAGCACCCGGCCTCGACGAGCCTCGCGAAAAGACGGACCCAACCCCTGGGACGAGCCCGACGCCCTGCACGCGGGCCGGTTCGCCGACCGGGCCCCCTTGCTGGCCGTCCACCTCGGCGCGGGGGCCTCGGCGAAGCGCTGGCCGGCCCGTCACTGGCGGGACCTGATTGGCCGGTTCCTTGAGGACGGCTGGCGGGTGATCCTCGTCGGCGGCCCGGAAGACGTCGGCGCGGCCTCGGCGATCGGGCCGCATGCCCGACTCCGCGACTGGACCGGCCGGCTGGCCGTGACCGAGACCGCCGCCCTCCTCGAACGCGCCGACCTGTTCATCGGCTCCGACTCCGGCCCCGCTCACCTGGCGGCCTCGGCGTCGACGGCCTCGGTCATCCTGTTCAGCGGGACCAATCGCCCTCGCCAGTGGCGACCCTGGTCGCGTCGGGCCTTGGTACTCCGGAGCAGGGTTTCTTGCCGGCCTTGCCACCACAAGGTTTGCCCCCTGGCCGACCACCCGTGCATGACCGGCCTCGACCCCGACCGCGTCTATCGCGCGGCCCGCCGCTGGTGGGCCCGGCTCCATCGCGAGGAATCGCCCCATGCCCCGATCTGACGCCGAGACCCGGGTGAAACTCGAACCCAACGCCACCGAGGGCCGCTCGACGGCCCGCCGGAGGAGCTTTCCGCCGGTCCGAGCGAGGGTCGAGCGCGCATTCCGATGGTTGGCCCATTTCCAAGACGAACCCAGATTCGAGCGAACTCCTTTGAACATCAAGGGTTGAGCCAAAATCGCTTTGAACCACAAAGTTCTGCCTCTCTTTCACCGAGACGTTCTCGACCGGGACATATTCGCGAGTCTGGCCGTCGCGTTATCACACTTTCCGGGGAATTGACCTTGGCCTCGCCCGAAATTGACCGCCGACCGATCGACTGGCGAGGCTGGATCGCGCTGGGCTGGGCGAGCTGGTTCGGGGTGCTATACGCGAGGATGGTCCTGGTCGAGCGGGCCCCCGGGCTGCTCCGGGCGGTCGGGCGGCTCATCCACCCCTGATCGAGGTCGTGCTTCGTCCGGATTGAATTCCGGGCCGATCCCTGGTCAACTTGGCGGGGCGTCGGAGCGATCGATCGAGATTCGGAAAGGGCCGGGGATGAAATTCGGTCGGTACATTCTCGGAGGACGAGTGTCGCTGGGCCGGCCGATCTTCCTCGGAGTCGCGATCGCGTTGGTTGTTTTCGGCTACTTGATCGGGCCCCGACTCCTCTTCGAAGCCGTCTTTCCTCGCAATGTCACCCGACCTATCGCGGCGACCTTCCTCAAAATCCTGCTGGGCCTCTATTTGGCGGGGTTCGTCATCGCGATGACCGGCTCCCTCTTCCTCGGCCGGAGGATCTTGAGGGCGAGGCGGGGGAGAGGGCGGTCGACGAGGGAGGCGCGGCTCCTGGCGGCCTGCGTCTCCTTCCTGTTCGGGGCCCTGCTGCTGGAAGGGCTCTCGGCAGTCTGGCTGGCCCGGGCCCACCGGATCGACCTGCCGGAGCCACGATTCCCGCCCCGGTCCGTCGCGGGGGGCCCTTCGGCGAATGACCTCTATGTGGTCGTGCTCGGCGGGTCGACGGCCCTGGGCAGCCCGTTCGACTCCTTCCACTCGGGCCGCCCCTACGAATCCTGGCTCTCGATCGGCCAGATCGTCGGGTGGAAGCTTCAGGAGGTCTTCCCGGATCGTCGGGTGGTCGTGGACATCCGCGCCGTCGGCGGCTTCAACCTGAAGAACGCGTTGATGAGCCTCCCGAGCCTCACCCGGCGCCCCGACGCGATCCTCCTCTACAGCGGGCACAATGAGTTCCAGGGCTTTTACAAGCTCTCGCGGACGGCGGTCTACTATGCCGACGAGGTCTCGTTCCGATCGCGGGCGACTCGCCGGCTGCTCCGGATCTCGTCGCTGTCCGCGCTGATCGTCGAGGCGCTCCGGAGGCACGAGCTGGGCGAGAATCCGGAGCGATCCACGGTGAGGAACCTGGTCGACTCGCCGGCCTGCACCCCGGAAGAGCGCGGGCAGATCCTCGACAATTACCGGGCGAGGCTGGGCGGATTCGTCGACTACTGCGAGAAGGCGGGCTCGCTGCCGATCGTGTTCGCACCCGCCGGCAATGACGGGGGCTTCGACCCCGACCGCTCGGTCCTCCTGCCCGAGACCCCGCGCCCGGCCCGCGAGGCGTTCGCCCGGTCGTTCCGCGAGGCCCGGTCGCTGGAGGATTCGGACCCCGAGCGGTGCATGGCCGCTTATCGTTCGCTCCTGGAGAAACAGCCCATCTTCGCCGAGGCGCATTACCGGCTGGCCCGGCTCCTGGAGCGTCGGGGGGACATCGAAGGGGCGAACCGGCATTATGTCGAGGCTCGGGACCACGACGGACTCTCACTCTGCTGCCCGAGCGACTTCCGGGCCGCCGTCCTCGACCTGGCGAAGCGGGATGGCTGCATCGTCATCGACGCCGAGGAGGTCCTCCGGCCGCTCAGCCCGCGCGGGATCTTGAACGAGTGGGTGTTCACGGACGCCCATCATCCGCACCTGACCGGCTATGTCGCCCTGTCGCGGGACCTTTTGAAGCGACTCCGGGCCCGTCGGGCGTTCGGCTGGCCCGATCGGGTCCCGGCGCCTCATGTCACCACGGCCGAGGTCGCCGCCCATTTCGGGATGGGCCAGGCGAGGTGGACCGAGCTCTGCCAGCGGGAGAAGCTATGGTACAAGGGAATCGCCCAGCTCCGGTTCGACCCGTCCGACCGGCTCGCCCGGGTGGATGCGTATGGCCGGGCGGCGGAGGCGATCTCGAAGGGGAAGCCGCCGGAGGAGGCGGGCATTCCGGGCCTCGGCGTCCCGAAGTCCGCCGAGGCTCCCGCCCGCTGATCGTTCAGAATAGCGTGTAGATGAACGGCGCGGCCCCGGTGCTCGCCAGCGCCACGAGGACGCCGAAGACCCCGATCAGGATCAGGATCGGCAGCAGCCACCACTTCTTGTTCTCGCCCAGGAAGCCGAAGAACTCGGCCGCGAGGCTGGGCGGCCTCTCGTTCGCCAGGCGTTCGAGGCGGTCGGGCCGATCCGGTTCGCTGGTCATGGCGGGCCTCAGAAGGGTCGGAGGTAGCGGTCGAGCCCCCGGTCGGGCCGGTAGGGCTCCCAGTAGGATTTCGCGTCGTGGTCGGCCTTGAGCCCGAGTGCGTCCCGGCCGATCAGGCGGAAGGTCAGGGCGATTGGCGTGAAGACGAAGTAATAGAGCAGCCCGAGCGCAAGCCGGGAGACGACCCAGCCGATCGGCCAGGTCGCCAGGGTCAGGCCGAGGAAGACCGGCCTGAGCCAGTCGGGGCGGACCAGACCGACCAGTCGGCCGATCACCGCCAGGCACCAGAAGGCGACCGCTAGCCGGGGCTGCCCTCGGTAGTAGGCCAGCGGCGCGGCGACCATCCCCAGCGCGAACATCCCGGCCTCGGAGAACTCGGCCAGCATCTTCCGGTCGGGGTTCCAGAGGATCGGGATCATGGTCGAAAATGCCTCCGTCCGTCGTCTCAATCGAGCGGGAATTGCGCGAGGTGAGCCTCGACCT
>JAJYDH010000064.1 GCA_021777685.1 Planctomycetota bacterium
ACGGGTCGGCCCTGCTTCGCGCCGTCGAGGTCGACGAGATGGATGCGGGTGGCCCCTTCCGACTCCCATCTCGCGGCCATCGCCGCCGGGTCGTCGCCGAAGATCGTCTCCCGGTCGTAGTCACCCTGGCGGAGCCGCACGCACCGCCCGCCCCTCAGGTCGATGGCCGGGATCACTTGCATGGTTTCTTCACCAGTTCCTAGGCGGGCCTTCGCACACCTCGAATCGTAGCCCTCGGCCGGGGTGCCCGCAAGGACCAAGTCCCGGAGTCCTTGGCCCTCCCCGACCTCCCGGCTATCATTTCTCCGGGCCGGGCGGGATCTTTGATCCTGGCGCGCTAAGGAAGCGGCTGGGGTCGACAGAGAGGACGCACCATGCGGACGCATCCGGGGCCGATGGACGTCTCCATCTGGCAGCGACAATTCAGCTTAAGTGGCCTCATCGCCCTCGTTGCCCGCCGGAAGATCCCGATCATCCTCGCCGCGGGGATCGGCTTCCGGGTCGCGATGTATCTTTCCGATCGCCCTTTCTGGCAGGACGAGTCCTCGTTGGCGATCAACGTCGACCGGCTCTCGCCGCGAGAGTTCTTCGGCCAGCTCGGCTTCCAGCAGCTCGCGCCTCCTTATTTTCTGACGGCCGTGTGGGTTTGTGGGGCCCTTTTCGGCCACAATCGACTGGCGATGCGGCTGATCCCGCTCCTGGGGGGTATCGCCTCGCTGTTCCTCTTCCTGGGGGTGGCCCGTCGCTGCCTCCGCCCGAGGGCGGTGTTCCCCGCCCTGGTGATGTTCGCCTGCACCGAGGACCTGATCTTCTTCTCCTCCGAGATGAAGCAATATTCCAGCGACCTGGCCTCGTCCCTGGCTTGCCTGCTGCTGGGGCTCACGGTGGGCTGGACGAGGCTGAATCCGGTGCGCACCGCGTTCCTGGCCGCCTGGGGGATGGCGATCGTCTGGTTCTCTCACACGGCGATCTTCGCCCTGGCGGCGGTCGGGATCGTCGGGCTGGGCAGGGCCGTCGTCGCGAGGGACCGTCGATTGGCCGACCTCTGGCTCCTGGTGGGGACCTCGTGGGTGGCGGGCTTCGCGGCGGTCCACGCGGTGGCCGTCCAGCAGTTGGGCAAGGACACCCAGATGTGGGTATTCTGGAGCTTCGCCTTCCCGCCGATGCCGCCCGCCACCGCCTGGGATGCCTCGTGGATCTTCCGGAGGCTGGCCTATTACTTCGTGAATCCCCTGGGCTTCGACTCTCCGTTCGGCCAGAGGCTCTCGCTGATCCCGGCGCTCGGCCTGGCCCTCCTGGGGGGCGTCGGGCTCTGGAAGGATGATCGGTCGAAGTTCGCCCTGCTGATGCTCCCCGTCGCCTTCGTCCTCGCGGCGTCCGGGCTGAAAGCCTACCCGTTCCACGGGCGCCTGGTGCTCTTCCTCGCGCCCTCGCCGCTGATCGCGACCGCCGCCGGGCTGGAATGGGTCCGGGAGAGGCGTGGCCGCGGAATCCTCTACGCCGCGCTGGCGACGATGGTGCTCGTCGTCCCGGCATCGGGCGCGGTCTTTCACCTGTTCAGCCGGATCGACGACACTCGAAATTTCGTCGGCGACCGCCGCGATCACAGGCTCAACCCGATCAACTTCCCGCTCTGACGGGATTCGCCCCCGTCAGAGCCTCGCGAAATTGGCGTACATCGCCAGGCCGACCCGCTGCGACTTCTCGGGGTGGAACTGGGTGGCCATCAGGTTCTCGCGGCCGACCATGGCGGCGAAGGGGCGCGGGTGGTCGGACTCGGCCACGACGTCGGCGGGATCGGCCGGCCTCGCGTGGTACGAGTGGACGAAGTAGACCGACGGCACGGCTTCGAGGCCCTCCAGGAGCGGCGAGGGCCTGCGGGCTCGCAGGGTATTCCAGCCCATGTGGGGGATCTTGAGCCCCGGCTCGTGGTCGAACCGGACGACGCGGCCCGGGATCAGGCCGAGCCCCTGATGCTCGCCGTCTTCCTCGCTGACGTCGAAGAGGAGCTGGAGGCCCAGGCAGACGCCCAGGCACGGCTTGCCGGCCTTCACGGCCTCGCGAAACGCCTCGCCGAGGCCGGTCCGGCGAAGCTCGGCGATGGCGTCGGCGAAGGCTCCCACGCCGGGAAGGATCACCCTGGACGCCCGATGGATCTGATCGGGATCGGAGACCACGGTCGCCTCGTGCCCGACGGCCTCCAGCGCCTTCTGGACGCTCCGGAGGTTGCCCATTCCGTAATCGATGATGGCGATCATGTCCCGCCCCTGTCCTGGCCTCGCCGGTCCCGAAGACCGTCTCTAACAACGCTCCAGGTTAACAGACCGATCCCGAAACGCGAAGGAGGCCGCGCGATCCGAGGAAGGATCGCGCGGCCTCGATGAGGGGCGAGCCTCGCCCGGGACTTCACCGCGAGACGGTCGGCGAGACCGCCGCGGTCGGCACGGCCGCCGGGGCGGGGACGACGGGCGTGGTCGTCGCCGGCGCGCCGGCCGTGTGGGTCGGGACGGGCTCCATCGGCGGCTTGGGCTGAAGGTTGACCGGCTGGCCGTTGGGCGTCAGCACGACCCGCATCCAGCCGGAGGGGTCCAGCGGCGAGATCCCGGTCAGGTTGAAGCCGGGGATGTTGATCGTCGTCAGGGGGACCTTGATGGGGACCTGCTGGAGCTTGTTCTTGAACCCGAGCAGGGCGAGGTTGGCCTGGAACGGCCCCATCGTCGTCGGCTTCGACTCGTCGTCGAAGAGGGTCTGGACCTTGCTGTTGGTGCTGTGGACGAAGTCCTCCACCTTGGCGTCCAGCTCGGTCGGCGGCGTCCCGTCGGTCGGGGGGACCTTGTACGAGAGGACGAACTCGGCCGTAGGGACCAGGAACCGGAGGACCCGGGCCTTCGCCCCGAGGATGCCGCCGTTCTCGGCCCCGGGAGGGGCGGGGACGTCCATCTGGAAGTCTTTGACCAGGATGACGAGGTAGCCTCGTTCGTCGGCGGCGAACTCGGGGGGCACGCTCGGCTTCTTGATCCGGATCGCCGTGACGTTCGGGTTCTTGGCGGCGCGGGCCTCGGCGATCTTCTCCAGGAACGTGGCGAAGTCGACGTTCTTGCCGATCGTCACGCCTTCCTTCGGCGGGGCGCCGGGCTGGACGGCCTTGGTGACGATCATCACGTTGTCGACCCCCTTGACCTCGTCGCTCTCCAGGATGCCGGCCATGACGTTGGAGAGGGCGGAGCCCAGATGGACGTCGACCGAGACCCCGGCCGAGGGGACGACGAGCGTCGAAGGCTGGGGCATGTCGGCCCCGATGGCGTCGGGCGCGGCCGCGGCGCCCACCCTGCCGGAGACGAGGGCGTTCTCGGGCCGGGAGCGGAGCGACAGGTCGGTGATCCTGTAGTCCTTGATGACGGCCGTGTTGTTGCCGACCAGGACCTTGCGGAGCTTCGCGTTCTGCTCGGCCTCGGCCCCGGGAATCCGCGACCAGGCTTCCTCGTTGGCCCCCTCGACGACGCCGGCCGCCATCTTCGGGAGCGCCTGCTGGCCGACCTTCTGGGTCAGCTTCTCGCGGTTCAGGCCGATGATCGCCAGGACGCCCCGGGCCAGCCCCTTGCCGGGGTTGGGATACGCCTCGAACGCCGCGCGGACCGCGTGGCCAGAGGCCGGGAACAGCGACAGCCCGCTAGACGGGCGGATGATCGCCGTGACCGTCACGTTCGGCGTGTCGAAGGTCTGGGCCGAGAAGGTGTAGAGCTTGGCCAGCTTCCGGCCCCGGGGGTCCTGCTGGAGCTGCTGCTGGAAGTCGGTGACGGGGGTGTAGGTCGAGCCGAGCTGGCTGTTGTAGAAGGCGATCCCCTCGTCGCTCGAGATGAGGCCGAAGCCGGTCTTGGGGCCGGGCGTCACCGTCGAGTTGTAGCCGCCCCGGTGGACGATCTCGGGCATCACGACGTTGTTCGACAGGAACGGAGAGACCGAGTAGACGTCGGCCGAGACGTCCAGGTTGGGCAGGTTGTACAGGGAGTCGACGGCCGCCTGCAACTCGTAGGAATAGGTCCAGGCGACCGACTGATTATTCCGCCGGAGCGAGGCCAGGACACCGGTCAGCCGCTTGAGGGCGGCCCGTCGGGCCTGGACCGTCTTGGCCCCCTCGTAGGCCGCGAGGGCCGTCCCCAGGTCGTCGTCGATGAACTTCTTCCAGAGCTTGGAATGCTCGGTCGAGCCGGGCGAGTCATTCCCGTGGCCGTCCACGAAGTCGAACAGCCGGCGCTCCGCCCAGGCGATCCGGACCCGGGGGGTCAGCCACTCGTCGAGCGCCGAGCGGACCCGGACCGCCGGGCCCCAGGCCACGCCCCAGAGGGCCATGTCCATCTGGTGGAGCCGGCCGAGCGAGGCGAGCCGGGCGTTGTCGTCGGCCGCCGAGGAGTAGGTGGCCAGTTCCCCCTTCAGGGCATCGAAGAACGCCCGCCATCCCGGGGCCGACGGCGGTGCGGTGGCCCCCTCCTGATCCCAGGGTCTGGTGGCTTCCTGGATGGCGTGAGTGACCGCGTGGTAGCTGGCCGCGGCGCGCGATGCGTTCGGGGGCGGAGGGCCTCCATCCCGGATCTGAGGCGCGGCGCCGGCGGCGACTCCCGCCGAGCAGGTCGCGATCAGGAAAAAGTTCACGGTTCGGCGTCTCATGCATCCTCCCAGTTGTCGCGAGCTTTCGAAAAGGAGAGTCAAGCCCGCGCCTTTCTCCATAAATCGCATGGAGTCGGGCCCGACATGACGTCGTTTATTCGCCAGGCTGCCCAGATTCGCCGGTTGTTCCAGGATTCTGGAAAACTCCGGTCATCACTCCTCGCTCCCGGCGTCGTCCCGGCCGAGAGCGCGAGTCTCGTCAGAGTCCAGCACGGTGCATGCCAAACCCCCAGATGGGAGAGTCGAGGGCCGGCCGCCTGGTCCCCCCGACCGATCCCAACCGAAAACCCGGGTGAAAACCAGTGGTTTGGTGCGAAAGTAAAGTCCGGACCCGGCGGGGATCGAGCGGATGCGATCGCCGGCCGTTGGCTTCGGATTTCTCCCGGCTCGACGACCTCGCTTCCTCTTACGGAAGTGTCGAACCGTCTCCAGGCTCCGGCCGCCGACCGCATGTCTCGGCCCAAGTATTGATCCGCCATGCGGATGCGCCGAATCCTGGCTTCGATTTTTTCGCCGGATGTCGGGATCGCCGGGCGATCGGCGATGAGGTCGGTCCGGTCCCGATCGGCTCGAAGGGGCAAATTCCCGACCGAAGCATTACAATCGGAGATGGCACGGCTTCGAAATCAGCCGAAAGCCAGCGGACGTATCTCAGGCTCGATCCACCCGATTTATCTTCGCGACCCCTCTCCCGGAGGACCTCGATGCGTCGTCCGAACCGCGTGTCCCTCATCTGGGCCGCGCCCTGGCTGCTCGCGCTCCCGACGGTCGGTTGCTCGCCGCCGAAGACCGGGACCACGGCCGTCCCCTCCTCGACGTCCTCGACCGAGAGCCCCGCGAAACGGGACTCCGGGACGAAGCCGGAGCGGAAATCGTCGCTGATCGACGACCGCCAGGCCGGTCAGTCCGAGGTCGCGCCCAAGGCGGCCCCGCAGGACCCGAGCCCGTTCCGGTTCGCGGAGGTCGCGCAGAAGTCCGGGATCGATTTCCGGCAGTTCTCGGGGATGACGGCCGAGAAGCACTTCCCGACCGCCAACGGCTCGGGCGTCGCCCTCTTCGACTACGACAACGACGGCAAGCTCGACGTCTACTTCGCCACGGCGACCTTGATTCCGGTCGGGACCGCCCGGAAGGGCCCGAACCGGCTCTACAAGAATCTGGGCGACGGCACGTTTCGCGACGTCACCGAGTCGTCGGGACTGGGCTTCGAGGGATTCTGCCACGGGATCGTCGTCGGCGACGTCGACAATGATGGCGACCAGGACGTCTTCCTCTGCAACTACGGGCCGAACCGGCTCTACCTCAACAACGGCGACGGGACCTTCAAGGACGTCAGCCGCGAGGCGAAGGTCGACCGCGACGGCTGGTCGTCCGGCGGGGCCTTCCTCGACATGGACGACGACGGCGACCTCGACCTCTACGTCGCCAACTACGGGATCTGGAAATTTCCCGAGGACAGCCTGATGTTCTGCGGCGACCGGGAGAAGAACGTCCGCTTCTACTGCTCGCCCCGCTCGGTCAAGACGACGAAGCACTACCTCTACCGGAACAACGGCGACGGGACCTTCACCGACGTCTACGACAGCTTCCTCGTCGACGTCGCCGGCGCGAAGATCCCTGGGCGGTCCGACGGCCACGGCTTCGCGGCGGTCACCGCCGACCTCGACAACGACGGCAAGGTCGACATCTATGTTACCAACGACATGAACCCCAGCTTCCTGTACCTCAACAAGGGCGGGGGCGTGTTCGAGGACGCGACCGAGACCTCGGGCGCTGCCTACGACGACAAGGGGCAGGCCCAGTCGGGCATGGGCGTCGACGCCGAGGACGTCGACGGCGACGGCGACCTCGACATCATCGTGTCCAACTTCGCCTTCGAGTACAACACGCTCCACCTGAACCTGGGCAAGGGGGCGTTCACCGACGTCACCCCGATGTACGGCCTGGCGGCCGACACCACCCCTTACGTCGGCTGGGGGCTCTCTCTGTCCGACTTCGACAACGACGGCTGGCCCGACTGCTTCGTCGCCAACGGCCACGTCGACGACAACCGGAAGCTCGCCGGCCAGAACACCGAGTACGAGGAGCCCTCCCTGCTCCACCACAATGTCCCGACCGCCAATGGCAAGGGGCGTCGGTTCAAACTGGCGACCCGCGACGTCGGCCCTTACTTCGACTCGAAGCACGTCGCCCGAGGCGCCGCGTTCGGCGACATCGACAACGACGGCGACGTGGACATCGTCGTCAACCACAAGGACGGGGCCGCCGCACTGCTCCGCAACGACACGCCGTCCGACAACCGCTGGGTCCAGATCCAGCTCGTCGGCACGAAGAGCAATCGCGACGCCATCGGGGCCAGGGTCGATCTCGAAGTCGACGGCCGGACGATCTACCGCCAACGCAAGGGGGGGTGCAGCGTCCTCTCCGCCAACGACCCCCGCCTGACGATCGGCGTCGGCCACGCGGCCGAGGTCAAGAAGCTCACCGTCCGATGGCCCTCCGGCGCCGTCACCATCCGCGAGCACGTCCCGACCAACCAGGCCGTCCGGATCGTCGAGGGTGAGTGAATCGGTCGGCCGGAAAGAAGTGTGTTAATCGGCACCTGCGTCTTGCGATAGTAAGTCGGGGATCGATGGCCGCGGACGCTGGAAACTGACAACCGGGAGCGACGAGCGATGAGCAAGGTGGCAGCAAGTCCGGAGCGTACGCGTTGGCTTCGTGTCGCGCTGCTCGGTGGCATGCTCGTCCTGGCCTTGACCGGCCTTGCCATGATCCTCCGGCCGACTCCGGACCCGGACGAGCTGGCGAAGCAGGCCAGCCGGGAGTTCGTGGACCGGCGCTTCGACCTGGCCGAGGCCGATCTCGGCCGTGTGAACCGCCTGCGCGAGCCGACCCCGTTCGACTGGTTCCTCCGTGCCCAGATCCTGATGACGAAGGGGAAGAACGACGAGGCCATCGAGGCGCTGGGACACGTCCCGGACGATGACAGCATGGGCGCCCAGGCCCGGGTCGAGGAGGGACAGTTGGAACTCCGGCGGAGCCGCTACCGGTTCGCCGAGGCGGCCTTCCTCCGGGCCCTGGCGATCGACCCGAAGCTGGTCCAACCGCGTCGAGAGCTGGTCTACATCTACGGGATGCAGCTCCGCCGCCCCGAGTTGAACGCGACGTTCCAGGCGCTCTCCGAGGTCTCCCCGCTGAAATACAGCGAGGTCTTCCTGTGGTGCCTGACGCGGGGCGTGACCTGGGATTCCCGGGAGATCGTGCAGACGATGGAGAAGTGCATCGCGGCCGACCCGGAGGATCGGTGGGCCCGGCTCGGCCTGGCGGAGGCGTTCCGCATGATGAACCGATACGACGACGCGGAAAACGCACTGGCCCCCCTGCCCGATTCCGACCCTGTCGCGCGGGTCGCTCGCATCCGGATCGCGCTCGATCGGGGCGACGACCAGGCCGCCGAGAGGCTCGTGGCCGGCGGACCTGCCGACGACCTGAACCTCGCCCTGCTCCGGGGTCGGTTCGCTTTGGCCCGGGGCGACGGCCCGGAGGCCGTCCGCCAGTTCCGGATCGCGCATGACAAGGCGCCCAACCTCCGAGAGGCCGTCCTCGGCCTGGGCCAGGCCCTCCAGACGGTCGGCGATCCCGCCGCCGTCCCGCTCCTCGACGAGGGGCGCAAGCACGAACGGCTCGGCTCGCTGGTCCAGAGGGCCGCGGTCGACAAGAATCGCGACGACCCCGCCCTGATGCGCGACCTCGGCGACGCCTGCGCCGCGATCGGCCGCTTTCCCGAGGCCCGCGCCTGGTACAACCTCGCCATCACCCGCGACCCCCTCGACACCGAGGCCCAGCAGGGCCTCGCCCGGGTCAAGGAGGCCGAAAGCCGGGCGAACGCCGCCCCTCGATGATTGGCTTCGTCTTGTCGACGCCCCTGATCCCAGCTACGATGCCGGCCATTAGACACCTTCTCTCGTAATTTGGGCGGTTTTCGTAGGGTGGGTCGAGCCACGTGCGAGCCCCGCCACGCATTGAAATGGTGGGGCTCGCCCGAGGCTCGACCCACCCTACGCAGATCTCCTCGGCAGATCGCCTCCCTTCGGGAAAGGACACCCAATCCATGTCGAGCATCGTGAACGCAACTCCCGTTGCTGACAAGACTTCAAGCCCCGCGCTCTCGGTCGTGATCGCCTCGGTCAACGGCTGGTCGATGCTGGGGCCGACGCTCCGGGCCCTCGACGCCCAGCCGGAGCGGTCGAGGATGGAGGTGATCGTCGTGGAGGCCGCCGGCGGGGCGACCCGACGGGCGCTCCGCGACCACGAGCCGGCCGTCGAGGTCATCGAGGTCGACGAGAAGCTCACGATCCCCGCCCTCCGCCACCTGGGAGTCCGCCGGTCGCGGGGGGAACTCGTGGCGATCCTCGAAGACCACGGCGAGGTCGCGCCCGACTGGGCCGGGGCGCTCCTCGAAGCCCACCGCGGACCCTGGGGGGCGGTCGGCGGGGTGGTCGAGAACGGCCGCGACGGCCTGGTCAACTGGGCGGCGTTCTTCTGCGAGTACACCCCCTACATGGGGCCGGTCGCCGAGGGGGAATCGGCCGACCTCCCGGGGAATAATATCGCCTACAAGCGGCCCCATCTGCTCCGCCACGCCCACGAGCTGGAGGAAGGACGCTGGGAGTCGTGGATCAACGACAAGATCCGGCTCGACGGCGTGCCGATCGCCTCGACCAACAAGGCGGTCGTCCGGCACATCAAGCCGTTCCGGCTCGGCCATTTCCTGGTCCAGCGGTTCCACTTCGCCCGATCCTACGCGGGGATGAGGCGGGTGGACCAGTCGCCGCTCAAGCGGCTGATCTACGGAGTTGGCTCGCTCGCCCTGCCCGGGATGTTGCTTCTCCGGGTGAGCCGCACGGCGCTCGCCAAGGGGCGACACCTCGGCCGGTTCGCGGCCTCGGTCCCGCTGATCGCCCTGTTCTATACCGTGGGCGCCGCCGGCGAGTCGATCGGCTACCTGGTCGGGCCGGGCGACAGCCTGAGCCGGGTGGAGTGAATCGCGAGGGGCCGCTGATCGTCCGAGGCCGGTCCCGGGGCAGTTCCCGGGCCGGACCCTCCCGGCATCTTGCGGCCCCGAGCCTCGACTTACCGCTCCTCGTCGGCGCCCGCACTTCCCGAACTGGCCCAACGAGGGCCAGCGGATTTGAGGGGAGCGTCGGTCGTCGCGAGCGCGGCCCCCGTTCGGTCCCCGATCTCGGCGGGAGGCCGCCATTCGTAGAGGGCCCGCGGGTCGACGTTCGACACGAATCGCCGGGGCCAGGTCGCGGGACCTGCCGTGACCACGAACGGGACGCCGCCCGCCTCGCGGACCTGCCGGGCGACGTCGTCGGCGGGCCTCCCCCGGAGCTGGTAGCAGGTCCGGTCGAGCAGGAACATCGCGACCTGATGCTCGCCCCGATCCGGCCCGTCGAAGAGCAGGACCGCGCGTTCCGGGAGCCGGTCGCGCGCATACCCCGCCAGCTCGTCGACGAACGGCCGGTCCTCGCTCGTCTCGGTGACGCCCCAGGCGGCCTGCGCGACCCGGGCGGCGACGACCAGGGTCGCGACCGACGCTGCGACCTGGAGCCGACCCGGCCAGGGGTCGGGCGCGATCGAGTCACCCTTCCGGGCTCTCCATCGAGCGATGACCTCGATCGTCGCGACGGCCGCCAGCGCGATGCCCAGGTGCTCCAAAACCCAGGTCGTCTGGAGCATCACGCCGGCGAACCTCGGCGGGACGGGGAAGCCCCGGCCGAACCGGCCGATCGTCTCGGGGAGGATCGCCTCCACGACCATGATCGACGCCCAGACGACCAGGGCCCGGGGACGACCCCGCCATCCTTCCGAGATGAGGTGGCCCAGCAGCAGGAATGCCGCCGGCATGGCGATCAGCGTGGCCGAGGGCGTCTTGGTCGCCGAGATCGTGTGAGGCGCCAGGACGCCGAACAGCCAGGCATACAGGAGCCAGAGCGGCATCCGGCGGCATTTCCAGGCCGTCGCCAGGAGGGCGAATCCGGCCGCGATCAACGGCGTGTAGAAGCCGTTGTAGAGGACGAGCAGGTAGTCGAAAACGAGCCGGTCCCAGGGCCCTCCCCAGTTCTCGACCCCCTGGCCGAGGTGGGCGAAGACGTATCCGTGCTCGTGCTCGAACTCGACCGGGAAGCTCCTCGCGCAGTGGATCACCCAGGGCCCGACCGTCGCCAGGGTCGCCCCGATCAGGCCGAGGATGTGCCGGAATCGGAGCTTCGAGTCGTCCTTCGCGGTCAGCCCGATCCGTGGCAACAGCCAGATGGTCGCCGCCAGGCCGCTCAGGAGGAGCGCGAGATAGCTCTTGGAGAGGTAGGCCAGCCCCTGGGCCAGGCCGACGGCCAGGACATCGGCCCAGGAGCCCGTCCGGCCCGCGCGGACCAGGAAGTAGACGCCGACCTCGACCCAGAACAGCAGCGAAATGTCGACGTGATCGCTGAAAAGATGCCCGTGGACGAGCAGGGCGATGGCCGGGTTGCTCGCCTGGAGCGCGGCGGCGATGAGGGCGGTCCGGCGATCGAACAGCGACCGGCCGATCAGGAACGTCAGCCAGACCGACGCCGTCCCCAGCATCGCCGAGGGGAGCCGGAGGGCCAGCGTGTTGACCCCGAGCACGGCGTAAGACCCGACGATCGTCCAGAGGGGCAGGATCGGCTTGTGCAGCCAGACGTGGTTCTCGCCCCAGTGCGTCCGGTCGTAGGGCAAGTAAGGGACATCGATCAGCGTCGGCTTGAACGGATGCTTGAGCAGGTTCCGGGCGACGATCGCGTGGAACGACTCGTCCCAGTAGTGCAGCCCCGCGTGGCCGATCCGGTGCGTGTTCAGCGCCAGAGAGCCCAGCAGGATCAGCATCAGGATCGGGTCGAGGCGGCGCCGAGACTCGGTCGTCATGGTCATCCATCCTGGAAGACGAAACGGTCCTCTGCCGATCGCGGCCCATTCTCTCGACGAGTCCCCGCCGGTCAAGTCCAGTCGGCGCGGCCCTCACCGGCATGAAATCCGTCAACGCCCGAAAAACTCGGGCGATTCGGCGGTCGACCTGCGTTATGATCGAACTGTCGGATGATCGGCCGGGCCGGGCTATCGAACTCGTGCTTCGTCCTCGGCCTTTCGCCGCGATCCACCGGAGGGCGCCGCGATGATCCGAGACCGGACGTACCAGAAAGCCGCTGCCCCGCTCATCCTGGCTCTCGGCCTCCTCGTCCCGGCCGGGCTCTCGTCCCGCGTCGGCCTCGCCGATGATGATTCGAAGTCCCGCGGGATTAATGCCGAGGTCGCCGGGGGCGAATCGAGCAAGGTCGGGGGCGATGCCCGTCCGGCCAAAGGAGCGGACGCGGCGCCGCGCCCGCCGGATCGACCCCCGGGCGGGAAGTCGGCCACCTCCCGTCCGACCCCGACCCGGAAGGGAACATCCTCGAAGAAAGCGGCCCCCGGCGCCCGGAACGCCCCGCCTCCGGGAGACGAGAACCCCGAACTCGATCGGGAGATCCTCCAGGCTCTCGGCCGAGGGCCGGGTGGTGGCCCGGGATTCCAGACCTTCGTCCAGGGATCGATGACCCTCAACGGTCAGACCCAGCAGTTTCGCGGCCAGCCGGTCTTCCCGAACGCCTTCCGGCAGGGGAACGGGCCGGGCTTCCCGGCGCCCGGCATGCCCAGGAACGGCCAGGGGATGCCGGGCATGCCGTTCACGCAATTCCAGGGGAACTTCCTCGCGCCGGCCCTGGGCGGGATGCGGACCGCCCCGAGGAGGGCGACGGCGGCTCCGAAACGCCGGACCGCGACGGCCGGGAAAGCCGCCGCGAATCCCGCCGCCCCCCGAGAGAAGGCCATGCCCGGACCGGACCCCGTCCCCGCGCCGGGCCGGCCCGGATGATCTGGGTCGCCTCGATTAGCGGGGGACCGTCGGCTCCGGCACGGGCGGGGGTGGGACGATCTCCCTCGTCGGGACCGGGCCGTCGACGATCGGTGCCGGGCCGGTCGTCGAGGGGCTGACGCCCCGGGGCGGCGCGTTCCGGGGTAGCGAACTGGCCGACGCGGTCATCGGGACGGGAGGTTTCGCCTGGGTCTTGTAGAGCTCCCACCCCTTGTCGGTGTACCGGAACTCGTAACCGCCGTCGGAGAGGCCATAGCGGCCGTCGCCGAAGAGGTCGCCGCGGTCGAACTCGACCACGGAGGACGCGGTCGCCGTCACCTTCTGGGTATAACCGCTCGGGACGGAATACGCCGTGCCGTCGACGGCGAAGTTGATCGGCACCCCGGTCTCGGCCGGGTTGGAGATCAGGACGGTGATGGTCCTGAGCGGTGGGGAAACGTTGTACGTGGCCGGGTTTGCGACGGCGGGCCCTCCGACCGGTCCGATCCCGGCCGACGAGGGGCTGGGAGGGCCGACGAACGTCGGTGAGACCGGAACCTGCGGGGGCACGGCGGATGACTGCGGATAATAATAGAGCTGGCCGGGCTGAGTGGGGTAATAGAAGTAACCCGGATATTGCGGGTGCGGGACGAGTGAGGCTCCCTGATAGCCGGGCCGGATGCTCGCCTGATAGCCGAGGTCATTCTGGACGATCGACTGATCGTAACGGATGTTGCTCTCGTCATTCAGGATCCGGGCCCGATCGGCGGCGGCGCGGAGATAGTGGCCAGTCGCGACGTCATGCTGGTATCGCCGGACGTCGCGCTGGAGTTGATTCTCGTCGGAGAATTCCCTCTGGATGTCCTGGTAGAGGTTCTGCCCCATGACCGGAGCCGACAGGACGCACAGCGATAAGCAGAGCAAAAGTTGTTTCGGCGACATGAGATACCCTCCGGTTCATCGGAGATAGCCGGGATCGCTCATGGGCGGACCCGGGCCGGGCGCGGGCGACGACCGCTCAAGATTACACCATCTCTCGGGACCGGTCAGGCAAGGGGCCGGCGACGGGGTAAAAATTCGTCGATCTGGCGCTTCCCCGGGCCGCCGACGGCACCGTCGCCGCGCGATCACTGGCGTGTCCGCTCGCCGGCCGATAAAGTATTAATGATCGGTCGAGTTCGACAGGCTCGGCCCTCATCTCCGAGGAGGCGGGGGTCCGGCCCGACGTGGGAGTCCTGATGCCATGCTCGGCCGGTTCCGACGATGGACGTGGTTGCTGACGGCCTGCCTCGCGGCGCATCTCGGGCCATCCGTCGCCCCGGCGGCCCCGCCGGGCGCGGGCGTGACCCGCGAAGATGTCGAACAGGCGATCAGGTCCGGCGTCAACTTCCTCCTGAAGACCCAGCGGCCCAACGGGACCTGGGGGAACGAGGCCGGGGAGTCGGCCCTGGTGACGCTCGCCCTGCTCACCGCCGGCGAGTCTCCCACCTCCGAGCCGATGGAACGCGCCCTGGAGGCGCTCCGCAAGGCGGGTTTCAACGCGGGCCATGAGACGTACACCCGCTCGCTGATGACGATGGCCTTCGCGGCGGCCGACCCGGAGAAGTTCCGCAAGGAGATCGCCTTCAACGCCGAGTGGCTGGAACTGGCCCAGACCCAGTCCGGCGCCTGGACCTACACCACCGCTCAAGGCCGAGGGACCGGCGACAACTCGAACACGCAGTACGCCCTGCTCGGGCTCCACGCCGCCAGCGAGGCCGGCTTCGCCATCCGTCCCGAGGTCTGGCTCCGCTCCCGACGCTACTGGGAGCTGACCCAGAACCAGGACGGGAGCTGGGGATACCACCCCGGGGGGAACGCCACCGGCAGCATGACCTGCGCGGGGATCTCCAGCCTCATCATCACCGGCCTGAAGCGGGTCCAGGGGCGCGAACAACTCGTCGGCGACCGGGTCGAGCGCTGCGGCGAGGAGTCCGTCTCGCCCAGCCTCCAGCGGGCGATCGACTGGCTCTCCCTCCACTTCGACGTCTCCCAGAATATCAACTCGGGCCAGACCTGGCATTTCTACTACCTGTACGGCCTGGAGCGCGTCGGCCGGCTCAGCGGCCGGCGGTTCTTCGGCGACAACGACTGGTATCGCGAGGGGGCGGCGCAGCTCGTGAGGAGCCAGGACCGGCTCCAAGGGTTCTGGCGGGGCCAGGGGACCGAGTCCGACCCGTTCATCACGACCAGCTTCTCGCTCCTGTTCCTCGCCAAGGGCCGGGCGCCGGTCCTGGTCAACAAGCTCCGCCATGGACCGGGGCCGGACTGGAACAACGACCACGACGACGTCACGAACCTGGTCGGCGTGGTCTCGCGGGACTGGAAGCATCTGCTGACCTGGCAGGTCGTCGACCCTGGCGTCGCGACCGTCGACGACATGCTCCAGGCCCCGATCGCCTACTTCAACGGCCACCAGGCGCCCACGTTCTCGGAGGCGGCGAAGTCGAGGCTCCGCGACTTCGTCGAGCAGGGCGGCGTGATCGTCGCCGATGCCTGCTGCGGCCGTCGCGAGTTCGACCAGGGGTTCCGGGCCCTCATCAAGGAGATCTTCCCCGAGCCCGAGCTGGACCTCCACCCCCTGGCCGAGGACCACGCGGTCTGGCGAAGCCGATACGACCTCACCAAACGCGCCCAGGTCCACCCGCTCTGGGGGATCGAGCACGGCTGCCGGACGGTCGTCCTGTACTCGCCCGACGACCTTTCGTGCTACTGGAACCAGCTCGAGAACGCCCCGGGCCACCCCGCCGTCCGCTCGGCGACGGCGCTGGGGGAGAACATCGTCGATTACGTCACCGGCCGCGAGATGCCCGCCGACAAGCTGGCCGTCCACGACATCGCCCACTTCAAGGAGGACCGGCCGCGCCGGGGCGCCCTCCGGATCGCCAAGCTCCGCCACGCCGGCGACTGGAACATCGCCCCCCTGGCCATCCCCAACCTGACCACGGCCCTTCGCGACAAGCTCAAGTTCGACGTGGTCATCAACCACAAGGAACTCTTCGCCCGAGACCCGAGCCTGGTCCATTACCCCCTGGTCTACCTCCACGGCCGGAGCACGGTCGACTTCACCGAGGAGGACAAGGTCGCCCTCCGCCGCCACCTGAATCCCGGAGGGGGCACCCTCTTCGCCGACGCCGCCTGCGGGAGCCCCGCCTTCGACGCCGCGTTCCGCCGCTTCGTCGCCGAGCTGATGCCCAACAACCCGCTCGTCCCGATCCCCAGGCACGACGACTTCTACACCCACAAGCTGGGCTACGACCTCTCCGACGCCAAGCGGACCCCGGCCGCCGGAGGGAAGGCCGACTTCCCCGAGCTCGAAGGCGTCCAGGTCGACGGCCGCTGGGCCATCATCTATTCGAAGCTCGACCTCGGCTGCGCCCTCCAGAAGCAGGCCGGCATCGAGTGCAAGGGATACACTCACGAGAGCGCCTTGCGGATCGCCACGAACATCGTCCTTTATGCGACGTTGCCTTGAGACTGCTCCCGATTCTGGAGAAAAGTCGACATGGATGTCGGATTGGCGAAATCTCTAAACCCCGTCTGCCCGACCTGCGGTTCCCTCCCGATCGGCGGCCCTCGATCGTGGTCCTGTCCGGGTTGTGGGGCGAGCTTTCGAGGACTCCGGGGGATCATCGACCTCCGGACGGCCGAGGACGAATTCCTGTCCAACCGCGATGACTGGGACTACGCGAATGGACTCGACGCCGACTTCGACCGGCTCGACTTCCGGGGGTTGCTGGAGCGTTATTTCGACCTATCGCCCGAGATTCCGCCCAGGCTCCGCGACCGGCAGATCGCGCACATCCTCACGGCGCCGGATCGGGCCCGGATGTGGCTCGATGCTCTCGGATCGGATGAGGCAGCGCCGTTGCTTGACCTCGGCTGCGGCAGCGGTTCGTTCCTGGCGAGCGTCGCGGGGTCGGGCCGGCCCGTGGCGGGGGTCGACATCGCGCTCCGGTGGCTGATCGTGGCCCGGAAGCGGCTCGACGAGGAAGGGCTGGCCCACGTCCCGCTCGCCTGCGGCTGCGCCGAGCGTCTGCCGTTCGCGGACGGGACTTTCGCGGGAGTGGTGGCCGGCGACGTGATCGAGCACGTCGCCGACCAGGGGGCGACGCTGGCCGAGGCCCATCGCGTGCTCCGTCCCGGCGGCCGACTCTTCCTGGCGGCCCCGAATCGGTTCAGCCTGGCGCCCGAGCCCCACGTCCAGGTCTGGGGGGTCGGATTCCTCCCCCGTCGCTGGATGGCCGGCTACGTTCGCCGGGTCTCGGGCCGCGACTTCCGGGCGATCCGCACGCTGGGGTCGGGCGAATGGAAGCGTCTGCTCGGCCGAAGCCCCTTCCGGGGAGGACGAATCCAGGCTCCCGGCCTGCCGGCGGCCGACCTGGAGCATTTCGGCCGGTTCAAGCGTCTACTGACCCGGACCTACAACCGGGTCGTGTCGAGTCGTCCCGGCCAGGAGGCGGCCCGGCGGTTCGGCCCGCTCTTCCACGTCGTCTGCACCCGACAACCCGATTCGCAAGGCCCCGAGGCACCACCCCGCCCATTCGCCGAGGCTCCACGAGGCCAGGAGCACCAGCGTGATCGGCAGGGCCTGGAAGAATCGTCGGCGATATCGCCGACGGGGAAGGATGGTCATCCCGAGCCGGATGACCTGAATCGCGAAGATCGCCGGGCCGGCCAATAGGGCCGCCGACCGGCCGACCGGCGAGAGGCCGGGCGCCCGGAGCCGGCCGTATTCGAGGCCGAACCTCAAGCGGTCGAAGAACGCCTCTCGCCAGCCGAACCGGCGGACGTGCTCGACGGCCGCCGCCTCGACCATCCGGACGTTTCCCCCCCCGGAAACGATCACGGCGAGGAGGTCGACCTCGCGGACATCCCCGTCCGGGGACAGGGGCGCGGACTCGCGGAGGAGGGCGAAGTTATTGCCGGCCAGCCGGGAGGGCGCGGAGGATGGGGTCGGCGGCAGGAACGGGGCGTACTCGCAGAAGACGACCGCCCAATCCAGGATGCGGGCCCCGTCGGCGTGCTCGACCGCGCCCGAGGCCGCCTCGAGCGCGGGGTCCTCGAACGCCGAGAGCCAGGCATCGGCCCAGCACGGC